>JAZLBI010000081.1:0-24054 GCA_045613625.1 Acutalibacteraceae bacterium
ATATAATCATCAAGCATTCAAAAAACGCCGTTGCGTTTTTTAGTCGGTGTTGATGACGTTGAGGGTCCACCCGTTCCCATCCCGAACACGGTAGTTAAGCTCAACAGTGCCGAAAATACTTGGCTGGAAGCGGCCCGGGAAGATAGGTCGACGCCGACACTCTTTAATTTAGCTGCCCAAAAGGGCGGCTATTTTTTTACCTGAAAATCCATACAATATATATAAAGGAGATTGTGTTATGGAGCTTTTCGAGAAAACGGTTAAAAAGAATTATGTGTATGAGGGCAAAATAATAAACGTTCGTTGCGATGAAGCGGCTCTTCCCACGGGTAAACCCTGCAAAAGAGAAGTTGTTGAGCATAACGGCGGCGTTTGCGTTGCCGCACTGACAGATAAAAATGAGCTGATGTTTGTGCGTCAGTTCAGATATCCTTATATGGAAGTTATTCTTGAGCTCCCCGCAGGCAAGCTTGAAAAAGGCGAAGACCCGTTCGAAGCGGGTAAGCGTGAACTTAAGGAAGAAACAGGCTGCACTGCAGAAAAATACGCAGATCTCGGCAAATTTTATCCCACTCCCGGCTACTGCGGCGAAATAATCTATCTCTATGCGGGCTGGCAGCTCAAAGAAGATGAAATGTGCCTTGATGAAGATGAATACCTTGAGGTTGAACGCATTCCTCTCGATAAGGCTGTTGATATGGTGCTTAACGGAGAAATCCGTGACGGCAAAACTCAGGCTCTTGTTATGCGTGTTGCCGAAATGCAGAGAAGGGGAACAATCGGAAAATGAAAAAGATAATTCTTGCCTCCGCGTCCCCCAGACGAAAAGAATTGCTTGAAACTGCGGGCGTGGAGTTTGAAATCTGCGTAAGCGATGCCGATGAGAGCATTCCCGAGGGCACTCTGCCCGCTGATGCGGCAAAAATAACGGCAACAAAAAAGGCTCTCGCAGTTGCAGAAAGCCATAAAAATGATATAGTTATCGGCGCAGACACCATTGTTGTTGCGGGCGGCAGAATTCTCGGAAAACCCGCGGATAAGGCTGATGCCGAAGCGATGCTCACAATGCTTTCGGGCGTTGAACACGAGGTAATAACAGGCGTGTGCCTTGCGTGCGGCGAAGAAATCAGATCGTTTGCTCAGATAAGCAAGGTTAAATTCTATGACCTTTCCGCCGAAGAAATCAAGGCTTATGTTGCAACTGATGAGCCTATGGACAAAGCGGGAAGCTACGGAATTCAGGGCAAGGGCTGCACCCTTGTTGAAAAAATTGAGGGCGATTATTTCAACATTGTGGGTCTGCCTGTTGCAAAGGTTATAAGAGAAATTAAAGAAATGCTCAAATAAATCTGTTGACATTCCGCCGCAAATATCATAAAATATATGAGCGCAATGTTTCTGACCGATAGCCGGTAGCGCAAAGCGGAAAACTATAACCCTGTTTTGTGCAGGAATACAACTTCAATTCAATATCAATCGGGGTGTGGCGCAGCTGGTAGCGCGCGTGGTTTGGGACCACGAGGCCCAGAGTTCGAAACTCTGCACTCCGACCAAAAAGAAACCGAAAGATTTTAACAATCTTTCGGTTTTGTTTTTCTTGATTTCAATTTATTCTTGTGATAAAATAAAATTCAGAGGTGAATTTTTATGAGCGATAAAAAAACAATGAAAATCTATATGGGCTTATGCGCCGCAATTGCGCTTATCTACGGCTTATGGATGTCTGTGTTTATGCGATGGAACCAATTTCCTTTTATCATTCCTACAGAAGCTGATATGCTTTTGCCATCTGCCGAATTTATCGCAAAATTTGACGGTATGCTTCAGCAGCCCTTGTATGAAAATGCAGCAATCTATTGGATATGGGTGATTGTTTCAACCGCCATTCTGTTTTCATATGCATTCTTTATCAAGAAGATACTCTTCGCTGAAAAAATCAGCAAAGGCACAACGGCTTTTTGCGTTGCAAACCTTATTGCGGGCTTTGTCTTCATCACCTGGTACGGATTTTTAAGCTTCCCCGAACAGTTCGGCAACATTCTGACCGATGTTACGGCAAGCATGCTCGGTCTGAGATATCCCATGGAATTCAGAATCTGGGGCGTTCTCGCATCGCTTTCAATTTTCACAAACACACTTTATATGTATCGCAAAAACAACTATAAAGGCAAGGCGGGTGTTGTTGTCACATCCATCGGCTGCGCCGCTATTTATGTGACAATAAATGTTCCGTCAGCGGGTCTTGACCTTGTTATGACAGCCCGTTGTTTATCGCATTGGGCAACCGCTCTCATCTTCGCATTTTTAGGAGCGGCGGGTGTTATTATATTCCTCTTCCACAAGTCAAAACAGAAAGAAAAGAAATACATATTCGCAACCGTATTTTTCGTTGCAGTGCTTATACTTATGCTTGTTCTGCTTGTAACGGTCGGCAAAAGCGCATTCATTGAAAATCTGCCGATGTGGGTTGCATATGCATTGCTGTTCATAATCAATTTCACATCGCTTCTCGACAAAAAAGACAACACTTCCAAAGAAAAAGTTTCTTCACGAGTGTAAAACACCAAAAAGCACCTCTTGCGAGGTGCTTTTTCAGCCTGAAAGGAGAAAAATATGCAATATGTTTGTTCCGATTTGCACGGCTTTCCGCTTGATAAATTTTTGCTGATGCTCAAAAATGCGGGCTTCGGCAAAGATGATTTTCTCTGGGTGCTCGGCGATGTCATTGACAGAGGCCCCGACGGCGTGAAGCTTCTCAAATGGCTTATGGCGCAGCCCAACGCCCAGCTTATTCTCGGCAATCACGAAGCGATGCTTCTCGGCTGCGATTTTCTGTTTGAAGAGATAACCGAAAACAGCATTGCGAATTTAACAGGTTCAAAGCTTGATATATATTCAAACTGGGTTGCCAACGGCGGTCAGCCAACGCTGAACGCGCTTTCGTCTGTCAGAAACTCCGAGATTGAATATATTCTTGAATATCTGCGTGATGCTCCTATATATGAAACGGTTACCGTTAATGGCAGGGATTTCATTTTCACCCACAGCGGCCTCGGCTCATTCGCCAAAAACAAGAAGCTCTCTGAATATTCGCGAACGGATCTGCTCTGGTGCAGACCGAACCTCAACCAGGAATATTTTGACGATATAACCGTTATTTTCGGCCACACGCCAACGGTTTATTACGGCGAAAAATTCAAAGGCAGAGCCATTGTCACAAATTCATGGATTGATATTGATGCGGGAGCGGGATTGGGTATGAATCCGATGCTGCTTCGCCTTGACGATATGAAAGAACTTTATTTTGATGAAAATATGCAGACAGTTGAAAAAGGAAAAAATTTGTGATAAGATAACTTCACTTTAAATTCAGCGGAGGAAAACCAAATGAAAAAAATTATCGCATTGCTCCTTGCTCTTGCAACCCTTGTTGCACTTTTCGGATGCAGCGCAAAAAAAGAGGAAACTTCAAAAGAAACAGAAAGCGTTGTTGAAACAACAACCGCCGCTCCCGAAACAACAACAGAAGAAACCACCACCGAGCCTGTTACCGAAACAACAACAGAAGCTCCCACAACAACAAAGCCCACAACTCAGCCCAAAACAGAGCCGACAACAAAGGCAAAGCCCGAATGCGAGCACGATTACAGCGGCGGCGTCTGCACCAAATGCGGCAAAGAACATCCCGAAGCAGAGGGCATAAGAAAAGCTTTGAAAGACAGCGAAAGATATTTCACATATCTCGGTCTTGAAGGTGAAATTCTTGAAACAAGAATCGAAATTTACAGATCCACCAAAAACCCCTCTTATCTTGTTGACATTCAGGACAGCGTTTTGAAAATTGACGAATATTATTCAAAAGCACGCGAATGCCTGGAGCCTTATAAAGATACATATTTATATGTTCTCTACATTCACTGCGAAGATGAAATGCCCCTTGTTCAGTCAAACTCTCTCGCAAAAGCATCCACTTACGCCAACTTCACAGCCATAGCCAAGGAATTATATGATTCCGATTGCGAAAGATGGGGCGTTGAATAAAAAACAAAAGCCGTAAATTCCTTTTATTTCAAGGAATCTACGGCTTTTAATTCAATTATGAATCAACTCAATTGAAGAATGAATCATAGTCGCTCCAGCAAGCGCTGCACCATGTTCTTGACTCGCCTGCCATATCTCTTTTTGTTACCAGGCGGTCAACATACTTTCCGCAGCTGCCGCATATTTTTTTGGTTCCGCCGCCCGAATCGCCCGACGGTTTTACAAAAGTATAACCCTTTCCGTCGCAGCTTGAACAAAGCCCCATATCATAATAGTCGGTGTCACCGTAATAATATTTGACCTGACCCGTGCCGTTGCAGAATGTGCAGGCAACCTTATGCTTGCCGTTGTCACTGCCGATATTATTAACGGTGGTTTTTTCAACAGTTTCGTCCTGAGTTTCAACCACATATCCGTAAGAGTCTGCATTTTCAAGCTTACGATGAATACCGCCTGAAAAATCAAGCATATTATAATCGCTGAGCACAGAAACCGTATACCAATCATCACCGCTGATAATTTCAAGATACCATCCGGTAAGCGGGTTTACTTCTTTCTGCCTTTCTTCAGCAAGCTTTGATATCATTTCTTCGTCTGTGCTTATATCAATCAGAAGATTCATTTTATCTTCTTCGGATAAGTCAATATAATCTTTTGAATGAAGGTCAAGTGACCACACTTCGCCGAAAATATTCGTGCTGTTTGAATAAAAATCGGTTACACCGTATTCTTCGCCGATTTCGTTTGCTCTGGACGCAACATCCGCATTTGCGGAAATATGTACTGCAGCAAAAACTATAAGCGCCGCCGCAACCACAACTGCAACAGATATCAAAACAATCTTGACAGTTTTGTTTTTCATAATCTTACCCCTTTTCAAAGAATTTTTCATAATTATACATTATTCCCTTTATAATTACAAGTGAGTTAACTTAATTTTAAAAGAATAACATATTGAAAAAACGGCGAAAAGCGGTTATACTGTGTTGTGTTATAAATTAATCCGTCGAAAGAAGTGACAGATATGAGAATGCGAAAGAAAAAACATCTTGAGGAGAGGCTTGCCGAATGCACAAATCTTCTCAGGCTTTACAGCGATGACTGCAACTATGTTACCGCAATAGAGAAAAAAGAATATATCGACACTGAGGCGCTTTTCGGCAACAGCAACCCCGTTGTGCTTGAAGTTGGCTGCGGAAAGGGCAAATTTGCCTGTGAGCTTGCAAAGCGTGACCCTTCGGTGAATGTTATTGCGCTTGAAAAATGCTCGAATGTGCTTGTTATTGCGTGCGAAGCGGGGATGAAAGAGAATCTTCCGAATCTCAGATTCATCAACTGCGGCGCTGAATATCTTGAAAAATACTTAAAACCCGAATCAATTGAGCGCATTTATCTCAATTTCTCTTGCCCCTATCCCAAAAAGAGATATGCAAACCATCGCCTGACAAACCCGAAATTCCTTAAAAGCTACGCTTCAATACTCAAAAAAGGCGCTGAAATTCATCAGAAAACCGATAATATGCACTTTTTTGAATATTCAATTGAGCAGTTCACAAACAGCGGTTTCTGCCTTAAGAATATTTCGCTTGACCTTCACAACAGCGAATTCGAGGGCAACATTGAAACCGAATATGAGCAGAAATTCTCGTCTCAGGGCTTCCCCATCTATCGCCTTGAGGCTTATATGAAATAAGCAAAACCCGCTTTGCTGAGTGCAAGGCGGGTTTTTAAATTTTTGTTTCTTTGTTATTCTGATTTAAGTACCGCTTTGAAATTTTGAGCGGACTTCTTCCAAGTCTGCAAGCGATTTCAGGGTTTGAGGATGGTCAGCACCAAGTATGGAAACTTGCAGAGAACAAAGCTTTTCATAAAGAGGAAGAGCCGCTTTGAAGTCACCGACAGCTTTATAAACAACGGCAAGGTTATTTAAGGATACTATAGTATCACTATGGTCTTTTCCAAGCACTTTACAATGGAGATTATATGCCATTTCGCCAAGTTCTATAGCTTTTGAATATTTGCTGATATCAACATCTCCGAACAGAATGTAGGCAGACACCAGACTGCACAAAAATAACAGAGTATGGGGATGCTCTTCTCCTAATACTTTGCAACCATTTTCATATGTTTTTTTGCATAAATTAACAGCTTTTTGGTATTCACCAAGCTTACCGTAAACTGAAGCTAAATTATTCATAGATATCAATGTTTTCGGATGTTCTTCACCGAATATTTCACATCGTATCTCATATGTTTTTTTATAAAATTTCAAAGCTTTTTGGAATTCACCAAGCTCACAATAAATTGCGGCTAAATTATTCATATATATCAATGTATTCGGATGCTCTTCACCCGATATTTTACAACTTAACTCATATACTTTTTCATTAAATTCCAATGCTTTTTGATATTCACCAAGTTTACTGCAATCATATGCTAAATTGTTCAAAGATATAATTGATTGCGGATGCTCTTTTCCTAATATATCACAGCGAATCTTATATATCTTTTCGTCATATTCCAATGCTTTTTTAAAGTTTCCGAGTTCTCTGTAAGATTGTGCTAAATTATTTATATATAACAATGTATCCGGATGCTCTTCACCCGATATTTTACAGCTTAACTCATATACTCTTTCTTTAAATTCCAATGCTTTTTGATAGTGACCAAGGCTACTGTAATCATTTGCTAAATTGTTCAAAGACATAATTGATTGCGGATGCTCTTTTCCTAATATATCACAGCGAATCTTATATACCTTTTCGTCATATTCCAATGCTTTTTTAAAGTTTCCTAGTTCTCTGTATGATTGTGCTAAATTACTTATACATAACAATGTATCCGGATGCTCTTCACCCGATATTTTACAGCTTAACTCATATGCTTTTTCTTTAAATTCCAATGCTTTTTGATGGTGACCAAGGTTGCTGCAATCAACTGCTAAATTGTTCAAAGACATAATTGATTGCGGATGCTCTTTTCCTAATATATCACAGCGGATCTTATATACCTTTTCGTCATATTCCAATGCTTTTTGATATTCACCAATCTTACCGTAAGAATACGCAAGATTATGTACAGCTTTTAATGCCGCTGTATGCTCTTCACCATATCGTTCAATATAGTAATCTGCAATGCGTTCAGCCCACTTGACTGCTTTTTGATAATCAACATTAGTGCCGATACCTTTAGCATACATTTTATACAGTTTTTCCATTGCATCGATTAAACCCTCTTCAGCTGAGGAGGTGATGAGCTCAATACCTCTCTCACGGTTAACCTCAACATCGATACCGTCAAGGTAGGCAAGACCTATAAGAAAATTATGTTCGGGGGAATCGTTGGTTTTGAGTGCAAGCTTTGTTACTGTTTCATGCAGCTGTGCTCTGAGCGCTTCTTCATCTCGGGGATTCACGCAAGCAGGCAAGCCCTCAAACTTTTCGCTGAGAGCAGATTTATCTGTTTTTTTCATTTCTGCAGGGAAGATTTCCATGCCCAATTTCCTTGCTGCGGGATATTCTTCGCCCATAACATAATTGGGCTTTCCATCGGGCTCTTCAAGCAGATTGGGTGTAACGAGAAGGGCAAAAAGCTCACTGTCATTCATAATTCTGTCAATGCTTTCTTTGAAACTTTCGCCCGGTGTCAGAAATTCATCAAACCAGATTGCAATGTCACGGCATTCGGGGTTGCTGTGGATAAGGCGCATCAGTTCGTTTGCATATCTTCTGTCTTTTTTTCGGTAACTAAGGAAAATATATGCATCAAATGCAGCGCGCACACGCTTCGCTATTTCATCACTGATGAGCACGGATTCAAGATGTTTTTTAAGCTTGTCTTTATAAGAAATTTCCGTAAGATCGTTGCTGTATGGGTTAAGATACTGCAGCTCACCGAATTTATCGGGCTTTGAATAAAACTCATCAATTCCTGTTTCCATCATGATAGGCAAAACGGGAATATGCTCCTTCATAGCGTAAGGAATGTCCTCATCCATAGCTCGGTTGGGTGAGGAGAGAAGCCTGAAGGTTACGGGCACAACAAAAAGGTTGTTTCTGCCGAGAACGATTTCTTTGTCTTCTTCGGCAATAACCTCTGTCATGTCTTCGGTAAAATAAACAGCGCAGTCGTGCGTATTGAAAATATCATTACACACCGTTCCGAAATATTTTTCAAAATCATCGGGATGGCAGGTGAAATACACCCTCGGCTTTTTGCCAATATCAACCTGATTTTTGGTTTTGACCTTAATAACCGCCATAACTTTTTCTCCTTAAAGCTTGATATAACATATAACTTACGGATTTTCATATATTTCGTATTATTATAATATCATAATGAAAAATCTATTACAACAAAAAATCAAAGCCGCTTCCCGAAGGAAACGGCTTTTTGTTATGCTTCTTTTAAATCAGAATCCCATCACACCAACAAGTGATACGCCCGCAATGGCGGCGATAATTGCAACAACGAGCAGAATTGCAAGCATAATGCCAACGATTGCAAACTGCGCTCTGAAGAAGTTTGCTCTGTTTTTGTTGCTTGAGTCAACAGCAAAAACTATCATAATGATAAACGGAATAATGAGGAATGAGAATGCCGAAAGGAAAATCCAGCCTATGTATGAACCGATTTTTGTTACGGGAGCTGTTTCGGGCTCTGAAACGGGTGCGGGAGCAGGCTGCTGATACTGAGGCTGATATACGGGCTGCTGATAAGTCTGCTGATATTGAGCGGGCGCTGCCTGATACTGGGGCTGCTGATAAACAGGCTGCTCGGGTGCAGGCTGATATACAGGCTGCTCAGGCGCGGGCTGATATACGGGCTGAGCGGGTGCTGCCTGATATACGGGCTGCTCAGGCGCGGGCTGATATACAGGCTGAGCGGGCGCAGACTGATATACGGGCTGAACAGGTTCTTTTTCAATAGGTGTTCCGCAGTTAATGCAGAAAGCCGATGAATTATCGATTTCAGCATTGCAATTCTTACAAATCATATCACATAACTCCTCAAATAATATTTAATTTTATTATATATCAAAAAATTATTAAGTCAACAAAAAATGTAAAAAGTCTTGCAACTATGTGCAGGATTATGTTATATTAATTGCATTAAATTGATGAAAGGAATTATTTTATGTGGTTCATATTTAAAAGAGTTATTTCTCTTCTTGTTTCGGCTCTTCTCACCGCATTTCCGGGCAGCGAATTTCTTAAAAGCTTTGAGGCGCTTGAGCTTGCAACTCAGAGAGAAGAATGCCTTCTCAACGCAAGCATAGTTTCAGATATTCATATCGATGTTGACTGGCCCATCGGCGAATGGGTATGGGAAGTTGGCCTCAACGACCTTGAAAGATCGGTTGACACAATTGATGCGCTCATCGTTTCGGGCGACCTCACAAACTATGGTGACGGCCCTTCGATTGAAAGCTATTTCAACATTATGGCTGAAAACGGCGGCGCTGAAAATTGGGTTGTTGCAATGGGCAACCACGATGTCGGCCACGTTGAAGACACAACTCAGGAAGGCGCAAGGCAGAGATTTGTTGACCTTTATAACAACCTCAACCCCGCAGGCGAACAGATTGAAAAGGCTTATTACAAAACCGATATAAACGGCTACCGCTTTGTTGTTCTTTGCGACGACGGCGAAGATACCTGGGATCATCCCGATATGGCGGAAGAGCAGTATCAGTTCCTTGACGATTCTCTTGCAGAGGCAGCTGACAGAGGCCTTCCGATGTTTGTTGTTTGCCATGTTCCCGTTGAAGGCGTTAACGGTCAGGATAAAATCTGGGAAGACGGCGGTCTTGGCGATTGCAGCGACAGAGTGCAGTCCATCCTTGAAAAATATGAGAATGTTTTCTTCATCAGCGGCCATGTTCACACAGGCATCAACGGCCCCCTTGTTGAAGAGGCTTTCGGATTCTCTTGCGTTGAAACAATAAACGGAGTTAACTATATCAACCTTCCCACATATATGATAGTTAACAGATACGGCGTGCCCTGGGGCGGTATGGGCTTCCAGATGGAAGTTTATGAGGATGAAGTTCTTTTCAGAGCAAGAAACTATTTCACCGCAAAATGGTATCCCGTTTATGACCACAGCGTTCCCCTTGTATAAATAAAATTCACCTTGCATCATACGGTGCAAGGTGTTTTTTTTACAGTATTTCTCTTTTTAAGTTAAACATTTTTCCCGCCGCAAACAGACCGATAACCGTTAAAATCAACTCAACGCCCATATATGAGCCGTTATAGATGAATGAATAGAGCGCAACCGCCATATCCTCGGGGCAATATCCGCTCCAGACTGTAATTCCGCTGACAAAATGGCAGAAAAAGCGGATAATGCAAACAACCGCTCCGCCCGCAACAAGCTCCGCTGTTTGCTTGTTGCCGAATTTTCCCCTGAACATTCCGCCGAAACCGAGGCAGCCGAATGCGATGATATAATCTGCAAGGGCAACAATGAGATAGGCGGCAATGCCCGTAACATAGGTGAAATTTTTATAGCCCACAAGCATTTCAAAAAAAGCAAGAGCCGTTGATGCGGCAAGGGCATTTTTAACTCCGTGGCGATATGAGAGAAGAATTATCGGCACCTGACCGAAAAGGCTGAAACCTCCGCCGTAAAGAAACGGCCACGGAATGAAATCCGAAACCAGAAAAATTGCGAGCGAAAGCGCAACCATCATTGCACTTTCAGCAAGCACCTGCGTTTTTTTAGCATTTTTTGACATAATGTTTCTCCTTTCGTGCAAATCAAAAGCCCGACGCATAAAATGCATCGGGCGTAAAAGTGCACTGAGGCTGTTTTCCTACGCCCGCATTACCGGGATCAGGTTTGAGGGTATAATCTCAGCCGCCCTGAGGCAGCACCCCTTTTGTCAAGGACATTATATATCCGATTTTTTTGCTTGTCAAGAGTTAACCCGCGAAATACACGCTGTCTTCGGGAATTTTGCCGCCGATTGATGCGGCATTTGCCTGATAAAGCATCTCAAATTCTGCTTTGAGGGCGGTTTTCATCTCTTCGCCTCTCATAAATTTCGGGTTGCAGCCTGCAAGCGCAGCAGCCGCAACATCGCCGTTTTCAAAGTTGCCTGTTTCGGCAAGCATTTCTGCGCCCGCAACAGAATTTTCTATAAGATAGTTTACCGAAATCTCATTCTGCATAAGGAAGGTTTCGATATATTCAGCGTTGTTTTCGATATATTCGCTTCGGGCAACAATAACGCTCTGCGCAAACGGAGTTCCTTTTGCCTTCTGCCATTCATCCGAAAGGTCGAGCGCAAATCTCATACCCTCTGTTGATGAAGCAAGGGTTGATGCATAAGGCTCGGGGAGCATAACAATTTTTGCTTTTCCTTCGCCTGCAAGAGAAGCGATTTCTGAATAATCCTCTTTGAATTCAACATTCACTCTGCCGTCAAGTCCGTTTGCTTCAAGAACAGCATCAAGAAGAAACTCGGGAAGCGAGCCTTCACCGATTGCATAAACTGTTTTTCCTCTCAGGTCATCAACGGTCTTTATCTCTCTGCCGTTTTCAAGAATATGAAGCACACCGAGGGTGTTTACGGCAATGATTTTAACATCTGCTTCATTGCAGACTGTTGCGGCAAGGTTTACGGGGAGCACGGCAAGGTCTGTTTTTCCGTCTTTAAGCAACGTCACAACCTGCTGCGCATCGCTGTAAAGCGTTGATGTGTAAGCATAGTCGCGGTCTTTGGCAAGCTTTGCAATTCCTATGCCGAGAGGGCCGCTGAGTGTGGCAATTCTTGTTTTGTTTTCTCTTATATAGCTTGTTGTGCTTTCTGTGGGTTCAGTTGTTTTCTCTCCGTTTTCACCGTTGCAGGCTGCGAAAGAAAGAAGCATAAGCAATGCAACAGCCGCGGCAGAAATTCTTTTGAAAATTTTCATTGAGTTCATCACCTGTTCTTATACATAGGTTAATATTTCCTTAGCTAACCATTATTATACATATCCGTTTTTATCTTGTCAATAAACATCTTGATTGACGTCGGGTGTTGATATATAATATATAATATAGAAACCACAGAAAGGCGGTGAGCATATGACGGCAAAAAAAGAGAAAAAGCAGCCCCGTTTCAAACAGGTGACGGTTATGCTGATGATGACGGCGTTTCAGCTTCTCTCAGCGGCCTGCGTTTTATGCAGAGATGAAGAACTGAATATGAATCTGGTTTATATTTTCTTCGGCTATATTGCGGCAGAATGGGTATATATGCTCATCGGCAATCTTGTTACGGATAACGATTATTTTGAGCTTGAAGCAATTGCCTTTTTCCTTTCGGGAATAGGGCTCACCGTCTGCGCAAGCTTCAGCGAAAGCTATGCCCTCAAACAGCTTATCGCCATAGGTCTCGGCCTTGCGGTTTATCTTATAATGCTTCTGCTGATAAAAGATGTTAACGTTGCGGGAATTCTCAGATATCCCGCCGCCTTTGCTTCTGTTGCCGTGCTTGCGGCAAATCTTGCTCTTGCAGAAACCGTCAACGGCACTCTCAACTGGATTGACCTCGGCTTTTTCTCGATTCAGCCCTCCGAGCTTGTTAAAATAACTTTTATTCTTGTTGGCGCGGTATCGCTTGAAAAGCTTCTTTCAATAACAAGCCTCACCAAATATGTTATTTTTTCGCTCGGCTGTGTGGGCGCACTCTTTCTGATGAAGGATTTCGGCACGGCGCTGATTTTCTTTTTCACCTTTGTGCTCATTGCTTTTATGCGTTCGGGCAACATCAGAACAATCGTGCTCATCTGCGCCGTTGCGCTTATGGGCGCAATGCTCATCATTTATTTCAAACCCTATGTTGCAAACCGTTTTGCCGCCTACCGCCACGTGTGGGATTACATAGACACAACGGGCTATCAGCAGGCAAGAGTTCTTATCTATTCTTCAAGCGGCGGACTTTTCGGGCTCGGAATAGGCGAAGGTAAACTGCGCGATGTTTATGCGGCATCAACCGACCTTGTTTTTGGTCTGATTTGCGAAGAAATGGGGATTCTGCTCGGAATTGCTGTGCTTCTGAGCTTTGCGGGAATTGCATTTTTCGCAATAAAAAGCGCCAAGTCTTCGGCATCAACCTTTTATGCGATTGCCGCAGTGGGCGCTGCTGGAATGCTTCTTTTTCAGCTTTCGCTCAATGTTTTCGGAATCACGGATTTGCTTCCGCTGACAGGCGTAACTCTTCCGTTCATCAGCCGCGGCGGCTCAAGTATGCTCTGTTCATGGGGTCTGCTTGCGTATATCCGTGCGGCGGGCGCTCCGTTCAAAGCGCCTCAGCCCGATATCATCATCAAAAAAACTCCGCCTAAAGTTAAGAATATTCAGGTTGACAAAACACCGCCCAAGAAGAAAAAGGGGGGTGCAGTATGAGAATAACAGCCAAAAGAGCAAGAATAATTTATGCGCTGATTGCCGCCTTCCTTGCGGGAGTTGTTATTCTTGTTGCAAGCATTATGATAAACGGCCCCGAATGGGCTTCAAACAGAGCAAACCGCCATATCTACAGAAGCGGAACTATCGTCAATGCGGGAACGATTTATGACCGCAACGGCGTTGTGCTTGCCGAAAGTTCGGATAATGAGCGTATATTCGCAAAAAATTCAACCGTTCGAAAATCTGTTGTTCATATCGTTGGCGATACATCGGGTTTCATTTCAACAGGCACTCATAACCTTTTCCGCGACACTCTTTCGGGCTACAGCCGCATTGAAGGAATCTATACTCTCAAACAGACGGGTATGGGCACGAATATAACTCTCAACATCGACAGCGAAGCAAACAAAATCGGCTACAATGCGCTCGGCGATTATAACGGAGTTGTTGCCGTTTATAACTATGAAACGGGCGAGCTTCTCTGCAGCGTTTCAAAACCGGGATATGATATTGAAAATATTCCCGACGGTTTGCTGACGGATGAAAAATACAACGGCGTTTTTCTTGATAAATTCGTTTCGGGAATTTATACTCCCGGCTCAATAATGAAAATCATAACCGCCGCGTGTGCAATTGAAAACATTCCCGATATCGACAGCCGCGTTTTTGAATGCGACGGCGAATACGAAACGGGCGACGGCACGGTTATCTGCAACGGAGTGCACGGCGAAGTTGATTTCAGAAAAGCGATGAATGAATCCTGCAACAGCGCTTTTGCCGAAATTTCAATTGAACTCGGCGCTGAAAAGCTTGAAAACACGGCAAAATCTCTCGGCTTCAACACTCAGATTTATGCCAAAGAGGTTCGCCTTGTTCTCAGCCGTTACTCACCTGACAGATACAGCAAAGCTGAGCTTGGCTGGGCGGGCATCGGTCAGTCAACAACACTTGTTAACCCCGCTCATTTTCTGAGCATTATGGGTGCAATCGCAAACGGCGGCACGGGTTATGCGCCCGACAGAATAAAATCTCTCGGCTCCGTTTCCGAAATTGTCGGCAGACTGCCCGAAACAGCGGTTAAGATTAACCCCGAAACAGCGAAAAAGCTTGATATTCTTCTTCGCTCAAATGTTGAGGATAAATACGGTGATTGGAAGTTTGAAAACCTTCAGATGTGCGGCAAAACGGGCACGGCTCAGGTTGACGGCGCAAAAAGCCACTCCTGGTTTGCGGGTTATTCTCAGAGGGATGACCTTCCGCTTGCGGTTATCTGCATTGCAGAGCACGGCGGCCACGGCTCGGGCAAAGCCTCTGAAGTTTCAAACAAGGTTATGCAGTATTTTCTTGAAAATTATACCTGATAAAAAAACCGTGAAGCAAAAACTTCACGGTTTTTTGTTATTCTTCAATTCCTATAAATATAAACAAATCATCTTTTTCACAAATATATTCTGTTTTCTTTTCGGGGTTAATAAAAATCTTTTTGCCGTTTGTATCGGGATTTTCTTTTTTATAACCGATGAAAACAAAATCTTTTCTCTGATTTTTCAAAGACTGATAGATATCGAAAATATTTATTTTTTCGCCTGCATTAAGAAAATCCGTGGCAGGTCTGAAAATAATATCGGCATCGCCCGCTGAAATGATTTCCTGAAAAATGCTGAGCCTGTTTTTCTGCCTTGCAACCTGAGCGAGAATTTCGTTTGTGATTATGCTTCCGACAACAAAATCGTTAACTCCCGTATCCTTGGCAAGCTTCTGGTTTTCGCTGTACTGAATTTCGCTTGTGATGCTGAAATTAAAGCCGTTTTCCGGGTTATTCAGAAGACTTCTGAGCTGAAGAAGCAAAAGAATAATTTCAGAATCTTCTCTGTGCATAATTATTTTGCGCTTGTAGTCGCTCATTTCAAAGTCGTTTCTGTTATCGGATGTTGATGCAAGAACAATAACGGATTCGGGCTTCACTCTTTCAATAAGCTCTCTGAGATTTTCGGTTGAAAAATCGGATTTCACAATTTCAAGGTCTTTATAGTTATATTTTTCCTTGAGTTTTTCGATTTTTTCAATATCATCGCCTTTAACTGCAACCGTAATTTTCGAATTTTCATCAAGAAATCTGTATTCTTCTTTAAGAATTGTTTCAATCTTTCTGCTGTAGCGAAGAATGAGAGTATTGCTGATAACAGAATTGTTGAAATTATCAAAATCAATTTCCGAAAGCCTTTGTGATTTATATGCGTCAGACATAAGACCGATACTGCTGGTTTCGGATATAAAAATCAGATTATCGTTTTTCTTTATTATTCTTTCGTTTGCGGGTATACAGGGGTAAAGATATGTTTTTTCTTCTTTTTCATCAGAATCTTCTTTCTTTTCCATAACTTCTTTACCTACAAATACTCCCGTATTGCAATGAAGATTAACCTCACTTATATCAAGACCCACAAGCTTTTCGTTTGCGGGCACCGTATAAAATTCGGAACCTACAAAATTGAAAAGCTCTGAAAAAACCGATGATGCGCCCGTATGTCTGCCCGACTGAGCAATGATTTTTGCAATGATATCTTCAAAATTCAAAAGAAGAACTTTGTTGTTGCTTGCAAGCATAGCGGCTTCTTTATAGTCTGAATTCTTGATAACTGCGGTTATATGAACCTTGTTGTTATCTTTGATAATGCTTGCAACTGCAAGAATGCATTTGATTGTCACAAAATCGCTTTCAACATTGACTATAACGCTTCTGCAGGTGTTGACAGAGCAAAGAGCTATTGAATCAACATCATAAATTATTCCCTTGCGGTAAATAATTTTTGTGTTGTATTTGTTCGGAATACGTTTGTTAACGGCATCCTGCATTTCTTCGGGAGTATGGTTATTATCAAGAATAACAATGGACTTTTTCTTTTTTGATTCATCCTTGTTTGCAACAATCAGCTCATTGATAATGGTGTAGATTTCTTCGTCAAAACCGAGAATGATTATATGATCATTTTCAATGATTTTTGTTTTGCCTTTTTTGATGTTTTCAAGCTTGATTGTTATGCTTGTGTTGATAACACCGATAAGTGTGCTTATGATAACAACGCCGCAAAGAGTTGCAACCGACATAAGAATCATATATATAAGGCTCTTGCTTTCATCGCCCGTTATTGTTCCGGGGTCGATGATATGCATTATGCTTATCCATATGCCCGAAAGAAATGAAATCTTATCGGATGAAATTGCAAGGGCAAGGCCGAGAGCAACCGATAAAACCGTTACCGTTACGCAGAGAATCATAATCATTGATTTCATGCCCTTTGAAAGAGCATTGTCAATCTTATACTGGATTTGTGAAATAAATCCAGTATTATTTTTATTTTTATTTTTCTTCATTATTCATCACCTGAAACAGATTTTACCACAAATTATATTCTGTTTCAACAAAGAGTGACAAATTTTTTTCTATTTATACAATAAAAAACTCACTCGCTCCACCATTCGCTTTCCCATATTCTTTCGGTCAGATTTTCTGAAATTTCGCCTATTTTTTCAAAATTCATCGCATCAACATAGCATTTTTCAAGTTCATCGTGTATTTCTTTTGCGATTTTCAGCGAGCAGACGGCTTCATTCATAAGCTCGTTTGCCGCTTTTTTTGCAAAAGTCAGCCTCGGTTTATGTGCCGATATTTCCGTTAAGGAATAAAAGCGGCGCAGATTGACGGTTTTGGTGGGAATAATATTCAGGCTGCAAAGTTTATCCGCCGTAAAAAATCCGAGCGAAAGTTCCTTGATTATTATATGACGGATTGCCTTTTCTCTGTTGATGCACGGGCTTGAAATAACCGAAAATCCGCTTGCAAGAGCATATGAACGGATTTCGCCGATGAGCTTTGAAGCGGCATAACCGAAATCATCCTCAAAAACAATTTTTTCGTTGCACAAACTCTCTGCCGTTTCGCTTAAAAAATAATATCCTTTCGGTGTTACGGCATCGAGAAGCCTTGTTTTTTCCATCCCTATTTTGCCTCTCGGTTTTTTGAAATGGCGGCTCGAAACCCTTGATGCATAACGCATCAGCCTGTTTTCATCAAGGCAGTCACGGCTTATTTTTTCGCCCTCTGCAAAAATAGAAAATGCTGATTCTATAAACCTTCTGCTTCTTTGATGGCAGGCTTTATTTTTATCGGTCAGAGATATGATTTCTTCTCTTTTTTCAATCAGTTTCTGCTTATCCCAACAGTCACCGAGGTTGATTATTTCGCCCGTTGCGCCAGGATAATCAGGGTCAAGAGTATGCGGCGAAGTGCCGTCACATATGCTCACTCTGAGGGAGGGAAAAATAATTCCGTCAAGAGATGCGGGGTCGGATGAGCATAAAATTCTTTCGCATTCAATATCTTTTTTTTCCATTTCTTCGGCAATTCTGCGCATCAGCGAAGATTTTCCTGTGCCCGGTCCGCCTTTTATGATATAAGTATACTGACCTTCAATTTTAGGAGCAAGCTGTGAAAAACAGCTGAAAAATCCGTTTTTTGCGCTCGAACCGAGAAAATATGCTTCGTTCATCCGTATTCCTCCCGTAAAATTTGCCGTTTGCGGCTGTGTATTATTATCAATTTATTCAAAAATCAGAATTATGTGAAAAAAACGCATAATATAATGTAATTTTTTAAAAATATACTTGATATTATTTAAAATATATTATATAATGTATCGGTAAATGATTTATGGCAAGAAGAGCTTTCTTTTGGTCATGTGGCGTGTGGGTCCTGTGCGACAGGGCACTGTGAACCATGTCAGGCGGGTGAACCGAGCAGCATTAAGCGGACAGTCTTGTGCGCCACAGTCTGCCTACCGCCATATGACCAAGAAAAAGCTCTTTAGTTTTTTTTGAGGGGTGAAAGAATGTATCAGGCACTTTACAGAAAATGGCGACCCAAAGATTTCAGCGATGTTTACGGTCAGCCCCATGTAACAAGAACGCTTCAGAGCCAGCTTGAAAGCGGAAGAATTTCTCACGCCTATCTTTTCACGGGGTCAAGAGGTACAGGCAAAACAACCTGTGCAAAAATTCTTTCAAAGGCTGTTAACTGCCTGAATCCCGTTAACGGAAACCCCTGCAATGAATGCGAGATCTGCCGCGGAATTGAAAACGGCTCAATTCTCGACGTTATTGAAATTGACGCCGCAAGCAACAACGGCGTTGATAACATAAGAGATTTGCGCGAAGAGGCAAATTTCACTCCCGCAAACGCAAAATTCAGGGTATACATTATCGACGAGGTTCATATGCTCTCAATCGGCGCATTCAATGCGCTTCTCAAAACTCTTGAAGAGCCGCCCTCACACGTTATTTTTATCCTTGCAACAACAGAAATACACAAGCTTCCCTCAACAATTCTTTCAAGATGCCAGCGTTTTGATTTCAAAAGAATCGCTCCCGAAGATATAACGGCAAGGCTTATGTATGTTTCTGAAAAAGAGAATGTCAATCTCACCCCGAATGCCGCAAGCCTTATTGCACGAATTGCGGACGGCGGTATGAGAGATGCGCTCTCGCTTCTTGACCGATGCTTCGCAATGGGCACCGATATTGATGAAGACACCGTCAGCGATGCGGCGGGAATTGCGGGAACAATTCACCTTTTCTCTTTCTCGGAATTTGTTGCAAAGGGAGATTTCACAAGTTCACTCAAGCTTGTTTCAAAGCTTCACAGCGATTCCTGCGATATCGACAGCCTTTGCACCGAGCTTACCCTTCATTTCCGCAACCTTATGGTTGCAAAAACGGTTAATGACTGCGAAGGACTTATAGTCTGCTCAAAAGATGAGCTTCATAAAATAAAAGAAAGAGCATCCGAGCTTAAACTTTCAAAAATACTTTCCTGCATTGAAATTCTTGAACAGACTGCAAAGAATATCAAAAATGCGGCAAACAAAAAAATTCAGCTTGAAGCGGCAGTTATCAAAATGTGCGCTCCCTCGGCTTCAACGGGCGAAGGAATTCCCGCTGACCTTGAAGAGAGAATAAGCGCAATTGAAGAAAAGCTTGCTTCAATTTCAAGCGGAAAAACAGTTGTTACTCAACCCGCTCCTCAGGCAAAACCCGAGCCGGCACCAACACCCGCTCCTGTTTCTGCTCCCGTCACACCTGATGAGCCCGTAAAAGCTCCCGAGCCGATGCCCTCAGAGGAGGATGCACCTCCTCCGCCTCCCGCACCGCCCGCAGCGGAAGCTGATATTCCCGACGGCGATTTCGCAGGCTGGCCAGAAGTGCTCGAAAAAATTATGCGCTATGATATTCCGCTTTACGGAATTATGGCAAATTCAACCGCAACAATCAAAAACGGCAGAGTTGTTATTCATTCCGAAAACCCCACTCTTTTTGATTTTATCTGCACAGACACTCATTCAAAAGAGCTTGCAAGAGCAGTTTATGAGGTTGTTGGCAAACGAATGAAAATTGCGGTTTCAAATTCAGAAAAACCCAAAGCGGCAACAAGTCCTTTGGAAAATTTAAAGAATAAAATAAATACCTTTAACGGAGGTCAATAATATGAAAGCAAGAATTCCCGGCGCTCCCCAGGGCGGCAATATGATGAAAAAAATTCAGGAAATGCAGGAGAATATGGCTGCTATTCAGCAGGAAGTTGAAGCAACCGAATTCTCATCAAGCGTAGGCGGCGGCGCAGTTGAAGTTGTTGTTAACGGCGCTCACGAGGTAACAGCTGTTAACCTCAAGCCCGAAATCGTTGACCCCGACGATATCGATATGCTTCAGGACCTTATCATTTCAGCCTTCAACGAAAGCATCCGCAAGGCTAACGAAGCTATGGAAAAGGGTATGGAGAGAGCTAAAGGCGGCCTTTCAATCCCCGGTCTTTTCTGATGAGCGGATTCACACCTTCACTCGATAAGCTCATCGATCAGTTTGCAAAGCTCCCTTCTGTTGGCAGAAAAAGTGCACAGAGGCTTGCTTTTCATATTCTTTCAATGAGCGATGCGGATGCGCAAAAGTTTACCGAAACTATTCTCAATGCGAGAAGCTCGATAAAACGCTGCGAAATCTGCTGCAATCTTACTGACGGCGAGGTTTGCTCTGTTTGCTCATCCGCTTCAAGGGATAAATCAACAATCTGCGTTGTTGAAGACCCGAGAGACGTTATTGCAATTGAGCGCACCCACGAATATAACGGGCTTTATCACGTTCTCCACGGAGTTATTTCACCGATGAACGATATTAATCCCGAAGACATCTGCATAAAAGAGCTGCTTTTAAGGCTTTCTGACGATACGGTTAAAGAAATCATTATGGCAACAAACCCAACCGTTGAAGGCGAAGCAACATCAATGTATATTTCAAGGCTCATAAAACCTCTCGGAGTTAATGTGAGCAGACTTGCTTACGGCGTGCCCGTCGAGGCAGACCTTGAATATGCCGATGAATTCACTCTTATCAGAGCTCTTGAAGGCAGAAACGAGCTTTAAAATTTTAAAAAATCCGCCGAAAAATACAAAAAGTTTTCCACTTATTTATACTTTTCCACATTCGGGTTTTCCACCTTTACACTTTGTCAAAAAAAGGGAAGTTAATAACTTCAACTTTTCCACAAATAAAGGTTGATTGATTTTTACATATTTTCTATATTTTTCAAGGGCTTCGGAAGTTATACCATATTTCCACGCCCCCTACTACGACTACTATAATATAGATATTATATCCTTTCCTATAAAAGAAAAACCCTTGTGATTTTTTTCAGAATGCATTTAAGAGAGTTATCCTGCGTTGATAACTCAGGAGGAGGAAAAAATGAAAATTTTCTGCAATACGGTTGAGCTTTCGGAAGCTTGCCAGAATGTTCAGAGAGCGGCCTCAACAAAAACCGCTATCCCTGCTATCGAAGGTATTCTTATGATAGCAAAAGAGGGAACTCTTACCCTGACGGGCTATGACCTTGAAATGGGAATAACAACATCAATCCCCGCAAAAATTGAAGAAGAGGGCGAACTTGTTCTCAATGCCCATATGTTCAGCGAAACTCTCAGAAAGCTCCCCGAAAGCGTTGTAAGCATTTTCAGCGATCAGAGAAATATCGCTGCTATAACCTGCGGAGAATTTGAATCAACCCTTATCGGTATTTCTGCCGAAGAATATCCTGAACTTCCTTCTGTTTCGGGCGGATATCCCGTAACCATCAATCAGAATCTTCTTAAAGATATGATAAGAAAAACAATTTTCTCCGTTTCTGTTAAGGACAGCAAAATTGTTCACACAGGTGTTAAGTTTGAAATTGAAGACAATCATATCAGACTTATTGCTGTTGACGGCGTTCGCCTTGCAATCAGAAACGAAGCTATTGAATACAGCGGCGAAGTTCTTTCATTCGTTGTTCCTGCAAAAACACTTTCGGAAGTTGTAAAGCTTATGAAGGACGAGGATGAAAATATTACAATCGGCGTTGGCAAAAGACACATTATTTTTGAACTCGGCGGTTATCAGATTATTTCACGCCTTCTTGACGGCGAATTCCTTAACTATAAGGCGGCTATTCCTTCGTCAACCAAAACTGTTATCAACGTTAACACAAGAAGCTTTATCGAGAGTATCGACAGAACATCTCTCATCATAACCGATAAAATCAAGAGCCCTGTTAAGTGCGTTTTTGAAGATAATCTTATCAAGATTTCATCAATTACTTCACTCGGCACTGCAAACGATAAGATTTCTGCAAATATCGAGGGCGAAAGCTGCACAATCGGCTTTAATAATAAGTATATGATTGAAGCGCTCAAGGTTTGCGACACAGACGAAGTGAGAATTATGCTCAACGGCGCTGTTGCTCCCATTCTTATCGTTCCCAATCAGGGCGATGAATTCATATTCCTGATTCTTCCCGTGAGGCTGAAAAATGAAGATTAAAGTTAAAGTTGCACCTAAAAAACAGGTTTCAAAGAAAATAGATACAGATTTTATAAGACTTGATGCTTTTCTTAAGATGTGCGATGCCGTTCAGACGGGCGGTCACGCAAAAATCGTTATTCAGGAAGGCGAAGTCAGAGTAAACGGTGAAATTTGCACCCAGAGAGGAAAAAAACTCAGATCGGGTGACAATGCCGAATTTGAAAACACGGTTTATATTGTTGAATAGTTCTGAAGGAGGCGGAAAAGTTGATAATAAAATATCATTCCGCCAAAAATTTCAGAAATCTTGACTGCATTTCCTTTGAACCGCATCCCGAAATGAATGTTATTTATGGTGAAAACGGTCAGGGAAAAACAAATATAATCGAAAGCATCTGGCTTTTAACGGGTTTTTACAGCTTCAGAGCAAGAAAAAATGCCCAGCTTATCGCTCAGGGCAAGGATGAGGCTGAAATTGAAAACAATTTTTATTCACACTCGCGTGAACAAAATGCGGTTATGAAAATCAATAAACGCAAAGAAATAACCCTCAACGGGGTTAAGGAAGAATCGCCGAGAGTGATGATGGGAAAATATTATGCCGTTGTTTTCTCGCCCGCAACGCTCGGCCTTGTTCAGGACGGGCCCGGTGAAAGGCGAAAGATGCTTGACATTGCTCTGAGCCTTATCAAACCGAATTATGCCGTTGTTATGTCACGCTATCTTCGGGTGCTAGAGCAGAGAAACGCTCTTCTGAAAAAATTCGGTGAAAGAAGCTTTGAATATGACTATATGCTTCCGTGGGATACGGAGCTTGCAAATCTCGGCGCAAAAATAATAAAATACCGCCTTGATTATGTTGAAAAACTTTCTGCTCTTTCAAGCGAAATTTATAAAGGAATAAGCTCAGGCAGAGAAGAATTCAGCTTTTATTATGATTTTTCAAAAGAAAATATCAGCGAAGAAGAAATAAAACAGAAACTTATTTCTGAAATCGAAAAATCAAGAGATGCTGATATAAAAAGACTTTATACAAACGCAGGCCCTCATACTCACGACCTTGTGCTCAATCTCAACGGCAGAGATGCCAGAGTTTTCGGCTCTCAGGGTCAGCAACGCTCGTGTGCGCTTGCGATGAAGCTTGGCGAAGCATCAATTATTGAAAATATAACGGGAGAATGCCCCGTTGTGCTTCTTGACGATGTTATGAGCGAGCTTGATGAAGGCAGGCAAACATTTATCCTTAATTATCTTGATAACTGGCAGGTTTTTATTACTTGCTGCGACCCTTCAACTCTTCTGCGCTCAAAAAAAGGCAAGGCATTTGAAGTTATAAACGGAAAGATAAAAGAAATGGAGTAAACTATGTATCTTCATCTCGGAATGGATAAGGTTATAACCTTTGATGAAATCATAGGGATTTTTGACCTTGACACAACAACTGTTTCAAAAAGCACAAGAAATTTTCTTGCAATGGCCGAAAAAGCAGGCATTGTTGAAAATATCTGCTATGATTTGCCGAAATCCTTTATAGTCTGCCGCACAAAAGACGGCAAGGATAAGGTTTATATTTCGCAGATTTCTTCGCAGACTCTTCTCAAACGAACAAATTATGTTGACAGTTTAAATAATGTATAAAAAAAACCGTATTCTCCACATCGGAAAATACGGTTTTTTTTATTAAATTCAATCAATACTTTTTATTATTCTTCCGCCGCCGATAAC
>JAZLBI010000082.1:0-6636 GCA_045613625.1 Acutalibacteraceae bacterium
AAATATGTATAAAACCACGGGCTGCGATTTCATAATGATTGGCAGAGGTGCACTCGGCGCACCGTGGGTTTTCACTCAGATAAACGAATATTTCAAAAGCGGAATTATTCTGCCCGATCCTCCCATTGAAGAGAGAATGGAAACAATGATTCGCCACATTGAAAAGCTCTGCGAATACAAGGGCGAATACGTGGGTATGCGTGAAGCACGCAAGCACTCAGGCTGGTATATCAAAGGTGTGAGGGGTGCGGCAGCATTAAGACAGGAAATCGGCGCACTTGAAAATATGGATCAGCTCAAAGCTGTTGCACAAAAAGTTATTGATGCGGCTTACTGTGAATAACAGACAAAAAGACGTTATAAATATTGTAATATATTACAAAAAACAAATCCGTCATTCAATTTTAATTGAATTGGCGGATTTGCTATGTTAAAATTCAGATTGTAATAATTATTAAAGGAGAAAATATTATGGCAATTTTAATGAAAATCGTCGGCTTTATTCTTGCCGTCATCACCCCGTTTGCATCAATGCTTGTATGGGACCCCACAGTATATTTTGATAAAGAAATCGCTGCCGCAGAAGAAAAGGTTGACGGATTTATGCAGGGCGTATGCCACGCTGACCCTCAGTATGACCTTCTTAACGAAGCAGGAATCGAATGGTTCCGTGACGACATTCCCTTCCCCTATAACAGCGACGGCTCTCTTTCACAGCATTATCTCAACTGAAAGAAGAGAGCAAACAGTACGTTGAAAACGGTGTCAGAATTTTTGGTATCACACCTTATCCCGATGACTATATTGCATACGGTCTTGACCCTCGTGACCCTGCAAACCGTGAAGCAATTCAGGATATTGCAAGATTCTATATGAACGACCTGAGAGGCATCGTAGGTGCTTTCCAGATTACAAACGAAATGGGCATTGACCGTTTCACTCTTCCTCTCACACTTGACGAAGCCGCAGAATTCATCGGTATGCAGCTTGAGGCTATGTATCCCATCAGAGATGATATTATTATCGGCTACAACCTCGGAGGTCTTTCAATTCTTGAACTCCCCTTCAAGATGAGCGAATATCATCAGTATTGCGACTACGTTGGTCTTGATATGTATCTCGGCTGTTTTGAAAACGTTCTTAAGAATGCTGATCAGTATATCACAATTCTCAACTTTGTAAGACGAGTTACAGGCAAGCCTGTTGTGCTCTGCGAATTCGGCTATATCGGCTACGGCGAGCCGAAAACCGCCGAAGAAAAGATTGCGATTCTTCAGAAATACGGTTACAACAGCGAAGAAGAAGCAAGAGCGAACATTGATGATTTCATCAGCAAGCTTCCTGAAGATATGAGAGAAGAAATCATTGAGGATTACAGCGACAGAACCCCCGAAGAGCGCGCTGACCTCATTTTCAACGGCGAATATTCAAACCATCTTTATTGCGAGCTTGCAGAGGGCTTCGGCCTTTACGGCTTTGAGCACTCCCCCGAGGGTCAGGCGGATTTCTTTGAATATATCATTCCGAAAATCCGTGACGTTGATTATGTTATAGGTATGTTCGTTTATTGCTGGGGCGACAGCGACAGCTGCTATGTTTGCGGTCAGAGCGACTGCCCCGTTGAAACAGGCTGGGGTCTTGTTGACGGCAAGGGCAACCCCAAGCCCGCATATTATGCGGTTAAAGAAGGATATAAAGATTGATTGAAAGGCGGGTTTATCCCGCCTTTTTTAATGCGCAATTAATTTGTGACGAACATTCTTGCAGGGGCGATTTTCGAAACGCCCGCAGAATCTATCCTTTTTCACTGATGCAAAACAACAACAAATCAAAAGCGGCCTGCATTGCGCAAGCCGCTTCTTTTTATTCAATTCCCTTGTATTCCGATTTCACCTTTTCATAGCTTTCGAGGTTGCCTATATCATAGCGCTTGCCGGGCATTTCCATTGCGTGAACATCCGTCTGAGTGCAGAGCCAGGCGATATAGCTGCCGGGGGCGTCTGTGCCGCAGCCGCAAGCTATTCCCTCGGGCACAAGCCGTGCATCCGCCTTTGTGTAAAAATAAAACGGCGGGCAACACCAGTTTGTTGCGGGGGTCGGTGATTTTTCGGTCATATTGAGCACCTTATCGTTTTCATCAACCGTCACAACGCCGCATTTGAGAAGTTTGCTGAATTCGGGTTCAAAATATCTCATTATGCAGGAGGTGCCTTTGGATTTTGCATATGCAACAAACTTTGTGAGGCTGAAATCAAGAACATTATCGCCCGCAATAACAAGCATATCGTCATCAAGATTCAGCTTTTCAATCGCAAACTGAATATCTTTAACTGCGCCGAGGCGGGTTTCGTTTGTGAGCGTGCCGTCGTCAACAACAGTCACCTTCTGACGCTTGGTTTTTGCCCAGTTTTCAAAATGATGAGCATATTTGGCGTTTGAAATAACAACATATTCATCAACCTCGCCCGATGCATCGATATCGTCAACAAGCCAGTCGAGAATTGTTTTTTCGCCAACCTCAAGAAGAGGCTTCGGGAAATTTTCGGTTAAAGGATAAAGACGGGTTGCATACCCCGCCGCAAGAATAAGACATTTCATAATTTACACCTCAAGATTCACACCGTCTGCGCTTTCGCAGATATGCACCGAATATTTGCCTTCAAGATGAGGGAAGGCTTCAAGATATTCACGGGTTACCGTTTCGATGATGCTCTTTTCAAAATCGGGATTGATGAGCGCCATACAGCAGCCTTTGAAGCCCGCGCCCGAGAATCTTCCGCCGTAAATTCCTTCGGTGTGAGACATTATTTCATAGAGCTTTTTCAGCTCGGGTGAGCCTGTTTCCCAGTTATAAATCGAAGACTTTCCGCTCTCAAACGAAAGCCTGCCGAATTCTTCGATATCTCCCCTTCTGAAGGCTTCTGCGCCCTTCTGCACACGGTCAAACTCCGTGTACCAATGTTCGGCACGCTTGCGCTAGTTTTCGGGCAGTTTATCCTTATGCTCAAGATAAACCTCATAGGGCACATCGCGGAGATTCGTTTCTTCAAACTTGCCGTATTCCATTCCCGCATAGGCTTTGAGAGCATAGGCGGCGCTTCTGCATTCATCAACCCTCATATTGAAAGCCGAGCCCGCAAGGCTGCGCTCAAGTCCGCTGAAGAATATTGCAATTTTATACGGCTTCATATCGGGATGCTGAGGGATGAGCTCATATGTATCATTCTGCAAATCCATATATAAAAGATGGTCTTTCTTGCAATAAACCTCACACGATTGGTCGAGCTTTCCGCACGAAACGCCAACATACGAATTCTCAGCTTCCTGTGAAACAGAAATAAGCTCGGCGGGGGTAAGCTCAATTCCGTTCATCGTGCACAGAGCGGATAAAAATGTTATGATAACCGCCGCAGACGACGAAAGGCCGCCGATGGGAAGTTCGCCGTCAACAACGGCGCAAAGACCTCTGCGGAGCGGATAACGCTTGTTGAGCGCAATTGTTGCGCCGCGAAGATGGTCTGCCCAGTCGCCCTGAACGGTTTCGGGGGTTGCAGCAACATGCCACTGAGCTCTTTTATCAAACTGAACTGATTTTATCTCAACAACACCGTTTTCTTTTGGGCCGTAAGCAATATGGATGCCCTTGTTTATCGCAAAACCCGTTATTTTGCCGAGCTGATGGTCGCTGTGCGCACCTATGGGGCAAATTCTGTAGGGCGTGAAAGCGGTAAACTGAGCCGTTTTTTTATAAGTTTGTTCAAACATTTGGACAGCAGTCATTTTATTCCCCTCCATATTGCTCATCAATTATATCAAATTCAACAAGTTTACCGATAAATTCCTCGGTATCAGCGAGCGCCTGCTCTTTTGTGACATCATATTCATCATAGAGTTTTTGCGCAAGCTCCTGAACGGAATTGCATTCGGGCAGCTGTTCCCACAAAAAACAGGCGGATTCGGTGAGCATAAAGAATCCGTTATGGTCTTTGAGTGCGTTGCCCACGGGAACAAGAATTATATCCATTCCCACTTTGCGGAGAATTATATCTTTTTTAATTTTCATTATCGGATTTGCTCCTTTCCGCAAGAGTGAAAAGATGTTTTGTTATTCGGCAGATATATTGCGGAGTTTTGCCGAAATCGCCCGTTTCCGCCTTGCACATAGCCGCGCACACGCTGCAGATTCCCGCATATTTGCATTTGAGGCATTCTTCGGGAAGCCTTATCTGCTCTGTTGCATATTTTATATCCTGCCACGCTTTTTCAAAGCCTTGCTCAAGCGGTCTGCCCTCAGGCTCGGGTATCATTCCGCAAGGAAGCATTATTCCGTCTGCGGTTATCCAGAAGGATGCTCTGCCCGCTCTGCAGCGAACCTTGTTTTCATCAGGCCCTTTGGGAAGAGAGAGCAGCTTGTTTAATCTTTCGCGGTAGAAATCCTTATCAAAACGGTATTCATCAACAAGCGAAAGATATTCTGCCGCCTGCTCGGGAACAAAGCGTGAATCAATATTTTTCTTATCCAATCTGATTGACGGATAGGTATATGTTGTTGGCTTGAGCGGAATGGAAAGTTCCCTTGAAATATCTGCAATTTTCTTATATTCCAATATGTTTTCGGGGGTGAAAACGGTGTTGAAACGCATTGATATTCCAAGCTTTTTCATCTGATTTACCGAACTCAAGACCTTATCAAACGCCTCGTTTTTGCAGATTTTTCCGTATGCGGAATTATCCGCTGCGTAAAGCGAAATATTTATTCTCACGGGAGGCAGTTCATCAAAAAGCTTTTTATGTTTTTCGAGCAGACTGCCGTTTGTGTTTATCGAAATAAGAAATCCCATTCTGGCAAGAGCCGTATAAATATATTCAAAATCATCACGAATCAAGGGTTCGCCGCCCGTAAGAAGCAGAAAAACCGTTCCCGCATCCTTTGCCTGACGGGCAAGACTCAGCCAGTCTTCCGCAGTGAGCGGGTCTGTTTTCTGAGCGCAATCGTGAACATAACACATTTCACAATTGAAATTGCAACGCTGTGTAAGCTCGAAAGTTCCCGAAACGGGAATTCCTTCACGCACGCCTTTATCGTGAAGATATTTTACCATTAAAGGCTCTGCAAAATCGGACATAATTTTCTCTCCAGATACCTGACAGCGCTTTCATCCGCAAGGCAGGCATATTCATACACGGGCACGCTCTGACCTAACCGCTGAACAAAATCAAGCAGCCCGCCCGTTAAATCCCGTGAATAAGGCACGGGGTAACAGTTTTTATACAATTTACAGAAAGCTTCGGTTGAAACAAGCCTGTTTGCGGCATTGAACTTTGCCTGATCCAGACTTATTACGGCTTTAAGAGGCAACACCCTGTTGAGGCAATCTTTCGAAGAGCCTGAATAGGGCATACCCGACGCATAAAAAACGCCGTTTTTTTCAAAAATCAATGTTTTATCGCCATTGATAACAAAGGCATCGGCATATTCTTTCCAGAGATTTGCCTGAGTTGATTTGCCGATGGAGCAAGGGCCTGTGAAAAGAATTGCTCCGCCGTCTTTCTCTATAAAAGATGAATGAAGCACGCAACCGTTGCTCTTCGCAACAAGCTCTTCGATGCCGAGGAGCGAGAATATCACTCCCGAGCGCAGCATATCGCTGTATTTTTCATCAATAACAATATTTATATTTTTTCCGTCAACCGCACGGCAGGCATAATATTCATCGTTATTGTCACGGGATTTATAAAAGCAGCGCAAAACGCCGTTTTCATAATCGCATACCCTGTCCTGCGAAACAAAGCACGGATTTTCAACTTTCTGCGGAAGCTCTGATGAGAATTCAACATCAACTTTGAAATCCGCACCTTCACCGTCAAACAAAAACAGTGAATACGGCTCATCATCCCGAAAATCCGCCTGTGACTTTATTTCTGCCGTGAAATTGCCGATTTTATACTTCTTTATCATCATAATCGGTAAATATAATCTGACAGTTATTTTCATTAAGCTCCGCCGCTTTCACAAAGGTCTGCGAATCAGCCTTGATTCCCGCAACACGGATTTTATAAGTTACACTGCCGTTGAGCAAATCGTCTTTTTTATCTTTATAATAAATGTATATATCGGATTTTATATCTTCGCCCGAAATGTTTTTGAGCGATATTGACCCGTCCATAACCTGAAGTTCAAATTTATCTTCATTCATAACGGGCGGAGTTTCATAAACAACCGTATCTTTCGTCTGCCACGCCGTATACACCTCGCCTGGGTCGCTGCCGACGGATTCATTGCACAGAAGCACCGCCTTTGTTCCCCTCAGCAAGGCTGAAACATTGAAAGTTAATGTTTCGGTTTTTGTTTTCACCGTAAGCAGAGAATATTCAACATCGCTGTCTGATACATTTTCCGCAACAACGGCAAGCCTTCCGTAATATTCATCAATTTCAATGATTCTGAGCCAGCCGTCAACGGTAACGCCAAGCTGCGCATTCTGAAAAGCATAGGTTGAAGTTTCAGACTGCGGGCTTTCTGAATTTCTGCCTTTCAGCACCGCAACGGCAATCAGCAGAATTGCAACAAGAACTATCACCCCTGCCGCAATAAATCTTTTTTTCATAAAAACACCTGTTTTCAAGAAACGGAGT
>JAZLBI010000083.1:0-3842 GCA_045613625.1 Acutalibacteraceae bacterium
TGAGTGACCGCCGCAAGAGCAGAAAAGCTTTGAATCGGTGGAAAGTTCAACATGAGTTTCCAAACCAATGACAAGTTCGTATTTCATTATTTACACCTCCACGCTTTTTGCGATGCTGAGAAGCACGCTTTCTTTATATGAATCCGAAATAAGCTGAACTCCCTTTGTTACCATTGCGGGCATACCTGTGATTGAGGGAATTGCAGTGAAAATGCTTTCGTCATAAACCTTTGCAAATGCTTCAAGAGCATCATAGGGTTTGTAGCTTGTCTGCGAGCAAGCGGGAGCAAGAATCGCATCATATTTTGCGAGCACTTCTCTTGCTTTATCGCATACAATGCGGCGGATACGGAGTGACTTATCGTAGCACTTCTCGTATTTTGCCTTTGCAAGAACATCCGAGCCGTAGATGATTGTTGCCTTGGTAAGGAATCCCATGGCTTCTGAGCGGCTCTTTACATAAAGTTCGTCGATGTTCTTATATTCGGGTGTTCTGTAGCCGTACTTAACACCGTCAAATCTTGAAAGATTGTTTGTTGTTTCAGCAGACATAAGAATCTGCCATGCTGTCTGTGCCTGCGAAACAATATCAAGTGAAATTGTTTCAACAGTTGCACCGAGCTTTTTAAGGCTTTCTGCATAAGCGTCAACATTTGTCTTAACTTCATCGCTTGCGGCATCATAAAGCTCTTTTGCAATGCAGATTTTCATTGACGAAACGTCTTCGCCTGTTGAATAATCATATTTTTCAGCGGGAAGGCTTGTGCCGTCTTTGCTGTCGTGACCTGCGATTACGGTAAGGATTTCCTTGGCATCATCTGCATTTGCGGCGGTTACGCCGATCTGCTCGCCTGAGCAAGCACAAGCGATGATACCGTAGCGTGAAACAGTACCGTAGGTAGGCTTGATGAAGTCAACGCCTGATACAGCAGCTGCGCGGCGGGGAGCACCGTTGAGGTCAACATTGAGAGCTGCCTTTACTTTGCCTGAAGCAACAAGAGCGGCAGCAGCGCCGACAAGGTTGCCGTTTTCGGTTGCGGGCTCAAAATATGAGGTTTCGCCGAGAAGGTCAAGACCGAATTCGCCAACATTCGTTTTGCCTGAGATTGCATAGCCTGCATTTTCAAGCCTTTCAACTGAATCTGCGCTGAAGAGGGGCTTGAAATTCTCAAGCATCTTTGAACCTGCGGTTACAGGAACATCTTTCACAAGAATTGTATCGTCTACGGCAATTTTACCTGCCGCGTTTATTTCGTTGATATATAACATTTTCTGCACCTCACTTTACGAGTCTGGGAACCTGCCAGCTGTCGTCTGTGCTCTGAGGAGCACCTTCAAGCAGGTCTTTGCGTGCGAAGGGCTGATTTCTGCCATCTTCTCTGAGAACATTGGTCATAGGCATAACATAAATCATTGCTTCAACATCATCTGTTGCTGTTTTTTCAAGCTCAGCTTCGTTCTTGCCCATATCGTCAAGAATCTTCTGCATTGCCTTCTTTTCATTATCAGCAAATGAAAGCTCATTCACGTTTTCAAGCTCTTTGAACCACTTTTCCTTGGTCATAACGCCGCCCTTTGCTGAGTTAACCGTTGCAGCAAAAGCCGAATCATCGCCGTCTGCGCCTGAAACTTCAACTGCACCGCCCTTGCCTCTGATTGCAACATTTGCTTCAAAGAGCTGAAGCTCTGTAACAACGCCGGGCGCGCCAAGCATCTGATCCTGCGCAGTGCCGTCAAGCGGGAATGCAATAACATCTCTGATTGTTTCTGTGTCTGCAAGGAGCATTACGATTCTGTCAACGCCGGGTGCCATGCCTGCATGAGGAGGTGCGCCAAACTGGAATGCATTATAAAGTGCGCTGAATCTCTTTTCAACCTCTTCTTCGGTGTAGCCTGCGATTTCGAAAGCTTTTCTCATAATTTCGGGGCTGTGGTTTCTTACTGCACCCGAAGCAAGCTCGATGCCGTTACATACAAGGTCATACTGATAAGCAAGGATCTCACAGGGATCCATTGTTTCAAGCGCTTCAAGACCGCCCTGAGGCATTGAGAAGGGGTTGTGAGTGAATATAATCTTATCTGTTGTTTCATCTCTCTCATACATCGGGAAATCAACAACAAAGCAGAATTCAAATGAATCTTTATTTATAAGGTCGAGCTCTTCGCCGAGCCAGGTGCGAACAACGCCTGCATTCTTATCGGCGATATCTGAAATATTATCGCAGATGAAGAAGATTGTTTCGCCTTCCTTAACGCCTGTAAGCTCAACGATTTCTCTCTTCTCTTCTTCTGTCATAACCTTGCTGATGGGATCATCCTTAAAGCCGTAGTTTGCGGCATCAAGAAGAGTGATATGAGCAAGACCCGCCATTTTTGCCTGCTTTGTGGCAAATGCAAGTGACTTGTCGAAGAACCATCTTTCGTTCTTACAAGGAGCAACGATTGCTCTTACGAATTTGTTCATAAAGGGCTTGAATTTAACTCTCTTGAACATATCAGTAAGGTCGCAGATGATAAGAGGATTGCGAAGGTCAGGCTTATCGGAGCCGTATTTTGCCATTGATTCGGCATAGGGAATTCTTCTGAAGGGTGAAGCTGTAATCTTCTTATCTGAGAAGGTGCGGAAAATATCGCTTACAACGCTTTCGCAAACTTCAAGAACTTCTTCCTGAGTTGAGAAAGCCATTTCAAAGTCGAGCTGATAGAATTCGCCGGGTGAACGGTCTGCACGGGCATCTTCATCTCTGAAGCAGGGAGCTATCTGATAGTATCTGTCAAAACCTGACACCATAAGAAGCTGCTTGAACTGCTGAGGAGCCTGAGGAAGGGCATAGAATTTACCGGGATGCTTACGGCTGGGAACAAGGAAATCTCTTGCGCCTTCGGGCGAAGAAGCTGTGAGGATGGGAGTCTGAATATCAAGGAATCCTCTCTCTTCCATAAGCTTTCTCATATGACCGATAACCTTTGAACGAAGGATGATATTATTATGAAGAGCGGGATTTCTCAGATCGAGGAATCTGTGCTTAAGGCGCAGATTTTCATTGGTATCATTTGAGCCTACTTCAAAGGGAAGCTCTCTTGTGCAGGTGCCGAGCACCTTGAGAGAATCCGCAACAAGCTCAACAAGACCTGTGTCGATTTTGGGGTTAACCGTGTTTTCGTCACGCTTTGTTACCGTTCCGTGAACCGAAAGAACGGTTTCTTTGCTCACGCCCTTGAGAAGAGTTTCATCGTGAACAACAACCTGAGTTACGCCTGTTTCGTCACGCAAGTCAACAAAGAGAACGCCGCCGTGGTCACGGATAACGTCAACCCAGCCTGCAAGCTCAACGGTCTGACCGATATGAGCTTCTCTGATTTCGTTGCATCGGTGAGTTCTGTACATAATATTATTCCTCCATTACTATGGTTTGTTTATATAATATGTTTTAAAAAACAAAAAATCCCGAGAATTATGCATGATAATTCTCGGGACGAGTTATTTAACCCGCGGTGCCACCCGTTATTGATACAAAATTTGTATCCTCTCTTTTTATTCAAATGTGGGTTTACCGGGTGAAGTGTTGCCGGGCTTACTACTCATCTGAAGCGCACTTTCAGCCTACGATGCGCTATCTCTTGCAGATTTTCCTCAAAAGTCGGGTCTTCACTTGCAAAAAATTATATCAAATTATTTTTTCGTTGTCAACCGGATAATTATAAATATATTGTAATATATTGGGTCGGTTTTTGTGGAAATTGTTTTATTTCTGCAACTTTTGCTTTTTGAAATAACGGATTGCAAAGATGAGAAGCCCCGTTCCGATAATCGGGAAGATTGCTGTTACAAGCATGCCCGC
>JAZLBI010000084.1:0-34092 GCA_045613625.1 Acutalibacteraceae bacterium
ATGGAGCTTGAGGTTGATGTTGATGTTAAGCAGGACGGCGACTGGTATCAGGTAAGCAAGAGAGATGAATGGAAGCCCATCAATGTTGCGGTAACATACGATGACAAACCGCTCACTGATGAGCAAATGGCAAAGGTAACACCAACATTCACTTTCTCGCCTGAAGTTGCATATACATACGAAATGCTTCCCGGCAAATCAGCTTTTGCGGTATACATCGGAAAAGATAAGAACGGCAAAGATGTTGAGATTGAAGACGGCGTCTATAAAATCACGGCAGATGTTACATACAAAGATGAATATGACCGCGTGATTGAAACCGAAGATCCCGATGATGATAAGTTTGAAGTTCAGAAATACAGCAAGCTTGTCAGAATTCTTATAATTGTTCTTCCGATTCTTGCTCTTATCGCTTTGATTCTTTTCATAATGAGCAGAAAAGCTCTTCCCAAAGATCTTATTGCAGAAAGAAGAGAGTTTAAGATTAACGGCAGATCGGCAGGAAACGGAAAAGCTCCGAACTATGACCGTAAAGGAAAAACTCTTAAAATTGATTCCGGATCAGACGCCCAGAACTTTGAGGTTGTTTGTCAGGCAACATTGAGTCTTTATCCTGTTGACAGAAGATGGACTCCTTCAAGAAGACGTAAGGTTGGAATCAAAGGTATTTCCGGAACAAGCATAGGTGTTATCAGAGTAAAAATCGACGGCACCTCATATGAAAAAGATTCAAAAGGCAGGTTCGTTCAGAGGCTTGCTCCTGAAGATCCGATCAAGGAAGAATCATCAAACCCCAATATCAGGATTGAAACCAAGAAGTCAACATTTGATTGCAGCTTGGTAAGTAATTGATTTTGTAAACAAAAAATTTGAAAATAAAAAAGAGGAGAATTATTATGGCAGAAAAGTTAAACATCAACACCACACCGGCAACTCTCTTTGTCGGCGTAGGCGGCATCGGCTCGCAGATTGTTGTTAAGGTTGCTGAAAGATGTGCTCCCGGCGAAACAAAGAATATCCGCTTTGTTTCAATGGATACAAACGCAAACGATCTTAAGCAGGTCGGCAAGTCAAAGGCAAAGATTGTTTCTGTTCAGACTTCGTCAACACAGAGCGTTCTTGATTATCTCAAGAACGACGAAGATGCAAGAAACAACTGGTTCCCCAACAACACAACTCTTTACCCCAAAACCGTTTCAGAAGGTGCGGGTCAGGTAAGAGCTATTTCAAGACTTGCTCTCAATGCAACAATCAAAACAGGCGAAATCTCAAAGCTTTATAAAACAATTGACGAGCTCTTCCTTAAAGACGGAAGCGAGAGCAAGCAGGCTCTCAGAGTTGTTGTTGTTTCGTCTGCATCAGGCGGTACAGGTTCGGGTATCGCAATGTCAGTGGGTATGCTCATCCGTGAGTATCTCCATAACCACTACCGTGAAAAGTCAGCCATCATCAGAGGCTTCCTTCTTCTTCCCGGTGTTATGGATACCGTTATCAGAAGCGAAAAAGAGCGTCAGGCTCAGCGCAGAAACGGTTATGCTACAATCAAAGAAATTAATGCATTCATGATCAAGGCAAGCGGCTTCTGCGGTGTCAGAAAAGACCTTGAAAGATTCAAGGGCATTCATGTTGATGTTCCCACAACAACTCAGGGTGTTGACACACTTGAATCGCTTCCCTTCGATTTCTGCTTCCTTCTTGACAGAATCGGTAAGGATCAGGAGAGCATGCAGACCCTTGATCAGTACAAGGAATTTGCTGCACAGAGCCTTTATGAGCAGAATATCGGCCCCATGCAGGGAAATGCATTCAGTATTGAAGATAACATCATCAAGGAATTCGCAGAAGCAGATAACCTCGGCAGAAACCGCTTCGGCGGCATCGGTGCCTCAATTATCCGCTATCCTTATGAAGATGTTGCTGATTATATTGCATACGGCAGAGCTATGGAGCGTATCGGTGACGGTCAGTCATCGGGCGATTGGCTCAAGTATGATATAAAGTTCAAGGAAGCAAGAGCTGAGTTCAAGAAGAGACGCGCAACAACCATCGAAAAAGAGCCCACAATTGAGGATGTTTATACCTCAGAGCTCGAAAATGACGATAAGCGTTTCGGTATTGATGTAAAGAGCTATCTTGCAAAGAACATTGATGATGTTGCATCAGAAGTTCAGGATAAGATTGACACATTCATCGCATCATATAAGAACGAAATTCTCGAAACATTCATTTCAATGCCTGAAACAACAAGTCTCAACACTCAGGTTGAAGAGCTCAGAAGAAAGAAGGATTATGAGAATCAGCCCAGCGAAAGAAATCAGGCAAACGATAATCTTTCGGTTATCAGAAGCTATGAAGTAATTGTCAAGAAGCTTGCAAACACCGTTGCGAAAGCAAAGGCAAAGGGTATTCTTCACAACGCTCCTTCAGTTGCAACAGAAGTTCAGCCCTATCATCTTGAAAGCCTCTTCAAAACAACAAAGGGTGCAATGCATCCCAATGCAATCCGTTATATCCTTTATAAACTCAAGACAGCTCTTAACGCTGAATATGAAGAAGTTATCAAGGTTGACCTTCGCAGACTTGTCACAGAAGATCTTCCCGTATATTCACCCGCAGCAAACAATCCCAAGCTCTTCGACGTTGATTTCAAGGCTCAGAAGCAGGAAGAAAAATCAATCGATGATGTTTGCGCTCTTGAAAAGAAAGATCCTTCAGCTATCGAAAAGCTCGGTGGATATAAGCATGTTTGGGATGCTCTCAACAAGCATCTTCCCGGCTACAGCACAACTCTTCTTGAATACAGAGATGCTGTTGTTTATGATGCCGCTTATGCAATTGCTATCGAATATATTAACAGAATCTGCGCTGAATATGAAAAGTTCTATGCAAGCTTTGATACAAAGGTTGTCGGCCTTCAGAAGCAGAGAGAAGAAATTGTTAACAAGCTCGAATTCAAGAAGGGCAACAATATCCGCTATGTATGCGGCGAACAGATTTATCTTGACCGCATCGCAGCAATGTGCCCCGAAGGAGATAACGGTCTTCTTCTTCCCGATGAGCTCAACGCTGAAATCTTTGAGGCAGTAAAGGTTAACGCAGAAAGCGACAGACTCGCTCAGTATGATCCCTACGGTGACAACCAGCGTGCAGATATCTTTGATAAGGTTCTTATCGGCTATTTCCGTGATTCAATCCGTTCGGATTGTGATGAAATCCTCAACATCAACATCGTTCAGGCTCTTGCAACAGAGCAGAAATTCAAGGCATACTTTGATGCAAAGAGCGTTGCTGATGATGACGAAGTTCCCATCATCGCTCCAATCGATGATGAAAAGAGAATTGACTATCTTATCGATAATGTCAAGCTCGGAACAAGACTTGCTTCTCCCGGCGTAGGCTGTGCAAACTTCGGTGAACCCAGAGATATCAAGGTTTGTTCGTTCAATGAATCACTCCTCAAACTTCGTGATATCGAAATCAAGAAGCTCATCGAGCCCTATGTTTCACCCGCTGCATCAGACACAGTTTCAAAGTATGACCTCAGATTCTACAGCGCACTTTACAACATCACTCCCGATCAGCTCGCAAAATTCAAGAGCCCCGAAGAGTGCACCGTTGATGACCTTTACACAGAGGGCGCAGGTATCTATTATCAGGCATACCACGATTACATAAAGAATATCGGTCCCGATTCAACAAAGAGCGCAACAATTTCACTTCATATCGATAAGCGCTGGGATTCGCTCACAGAAATGCCCGAAATCTCAATGACCGCTCATTATAAAGATATGATCAAGATTCATTCAGCTCTTATTTACGGTATCGTTTACGGTATGATCAAGACTCATCAGTCTTCAAAATATGATGCAAAGAAACGTATCTATGCTCTTGAAGACACAGAAGGCGATCTCACAACACTCATCGTTTCAAACAACACAGAGTGTGACGAATTCTATGAAGTTCTTGATGCACTTTACCGTGACAGAGCTTCGGTTGCCAAGATTTATGAAATGGCTGCTGAACGCTGCAAGTTTGATGTTGAATGCAACCGCAGATATTCAGAGAGCGCATTCCTTAAGGATACCAAGCTCTTCAAGATAGGTGACGGCCATAAGGCTCCCACCAGCCTCTTTGAAATTCCTCTTATGTATTACAACTCACTTCCCAAGGCAAAGATGGATGACAATGAGCTTTCAGTTATGATCGAAAGTGTTATCAATGTTATCGAAACAGAAGTTAACAGATATGAGCAGGAAGTTGACAGAGCTCCCTTCCTTGCAAGCCGCCTTGAAGATCAGTTCAGACTTCTTGTTTCAAACTTCCAGAATGATGCATTTGACATCAAGAAGAACACAACCATTGATGATAACAGAGTTATCAATATGGTATTCAGAAAGGTAAGCAATAAGATCAAGGCTCTCAATATTTATAGATTCAGCGATAAGATTGATGAGCTTCGTTCACTTATCGTTGCTCCCGAAGAAGAAAACTGATTAACGGTACTGAAAAAAGAATAAGGAGGTGAAGTTTTATGTTTACGGTTATTATTGCCGAGCAGCAAATTCTGGATATGTTTGAAGAATTCAGAATGTTTCTCAATCCTTTGCTCAACAATAAAGAGCTTGCGTTCTGCGCGTGGAAAAGGAACGAAGAAACCCTTGAAAAAATGCTTCCGGATATATATGAAAAAGTTTCGTTTCAGAAAGAATGGAGAGCGATTATCGTTAACAGCGATAATATAAACACGCTTAATCCGTTTGATTATACCGGTTATAATGATGAGGTTGTTCTCAAAGGCGAAAGCGATTGGGCGGGGATAGCCCTTCGCAGAAACGCAAGGTTTGACTGCTACGGCAAAGCATTTGATAATCCGTTAACAAAACTCACATCAGCTCTTTGCGGTACCCCGGTATTCAATTCGGTTATAAAGGATAAAGAAATTTACAGCAGCATTCTTTCGGGTGAGACAGAGCTTTATGAATATATGCTTCAGTTGCAGCTTGAAGCTCTCAATCTCACCGAAGTCGCTGCCCGTTTGAGAAATTTTCAGAAAAACAATCTCACAAGATTTGTTGAAGAAAATATGCTTGACGAGCTTATCGACTGCGTAAGATACGGCAGAACGAAAGAAATCATCGGAATGATTTCGCCCGACAGAATTGTTGATTTTATCAGCTTTATCGGCAACAATGATCCGTTCTATTCCGACCCTGAATATATTGAATGTATGGTTGAAAACACAAAAAAATACGAAATGTTTGACGCCATAGCAAAAGATTTCACATTCAAGGATAAAGCTCCCACAGAGGTTATCTGCGTTTCGCCGAGAAACTTTGACACGGATGTTTATAACGAAAACACAAGTTGGGAAGCTGAGGATGAGCGGGAATATTCAAAGTTCTGCGAAAACAACCTTTATAATGATAAGCTTAAATTTATTCTGTTTGATATTCTCGAATCTGATAACAGACAGTACTTGTTCGAAAGAATAAGGATGATGTGTTTCTTGCTTATTCTTGCCGGAAACAGCCTTCCTTTAGGCGCTGTCAATCCGAGAAAAGTCTACAGAGCAGTGTTTAACTTCGATTCAAAAGCAATCGAAGACACCTGCACCGAATATATAGGCAAGCTGAAAGCAACAAGCCTGCTCATCAAGGATCAGTTCAAGGAAGCAAAAAATGAAATCGAAGAAACTCTTGACAGAGAAACTTTTGAAGAGCTTTTTGAATCCGATGTGACAATCCCCATTGATGTTGCTGAATACAACAGAAATGATCTTTATGCAAGAATGAATAATGTAGGTCTTGCATCGGATTGCCCGAATGATGAGAAAAAGGAATGGGATGAAGAATACAGATTCATCTCGCGCAGATTTGCCAAATATCTGAAAGAACCCCGCAGAGCTGTTAAAGCAGCAGTAAACAGTGATTTCAGAATCAACAACTTCGTTGAGGATGATCGAGCTTTAAGAATGACGGTGAATCAGACCGAAGATATAGCTGACCGTCTCAATTCCGAAGAGCAGTATATGGTTGAGTCATCTGCCACTCAGCTCTTCAATAATACAAAATTCAAAAAAGAGATAGATAAAGCCAATGAAGATGTGCACACAGCCATTTCACAGCGTATGTCAAAGAAGAAAACTCTTCTTATCGGCTGTGCAGTGCTTATTGCATATTTGATCGGTTTTCTGCCTCTTGTTTTCCGTAATCTTTCAACCGAAAAGGCAGTGCTTTGTGCTCTTGCCGTAACAGGCGGCGCAGTTCTTATTCTTGCAGTTTTCGGAATTGTGACTCTTGTTATGATGCGCAAGAAGCATCTCAAGGCGTATGACGCGTTCAACGCCAAGATGTCTGAAATATGCGTTGAGATAGAAGACGGACTCAGAGGTTTTTCAACCTATCTCAGCCACGCATGCAATGTTATGCGTGCATCGTCTGTTTTGCAGACAAGAGAATCGCAGTCATCAAAAGAGCAGAAGATTCTCACTTATCATGCGGTCAGGGTTTCTGAAAAAACCAAGGATGCATATGAACTCTTCTCAAAATATATTGATTGCAATTCGGTAACCATTGCGGATGTTGAACCGTATCTTTATGATTACACCGTGATGCGTGAATATAACTTTGATATGCCTTATAAGGAGTCAAAGAGAAAAATTGCTTTTGCGCAGGAGGATAACATTGTCATCATTCCCGTTGACTATGTCAGCTCCGTAATTCTGGTAAGGGAGGAATTATATGGATAATTTTAAAGAGATTTTCTATGAAATTCTCAAAATGCTTATTATGATTTCTCCTTTTGTGGCGCTTTGCGCACTTAACAATAAAAGCAATCTTCCCAAGATAAACCGCAGCAGGCAGTTCCTTATGCCGCCGATTTCTCTTGTTATTATGGTTGTGGTTATGTTCTTTACCGATGACATCAACCGTATTCTTGTCAATTTCATTCAGGCTGTTCCCAACCTGTTCATATGGGTTGATTCGATTTCGTGGATGCCTGAAGTTATCGGCAATTTCTTCCAGCAGATAGGTCTTAAGCTCAGAGAATTTTTTGATTCTCTCAATCTTACCTTCTGGATATTCTTTATCAGCAACTGGGTTATTCTGGGGCTGTATATTGTTATCAAGAGAGCTGTTCTTGCAATCCTTTCAGGCCTTTTCAACACCGAAAATGAACTTTACCACAACATTTACGATGCCGTGGCAAGTGAATTTTATGAGTATTTCCCTGAAAGAGATAAATGGTGTGTAAAGAGCACCTATTCTCAGGCAAGAAAGCTTCTTAAAGGATTTTATATCACCTCAATCGTTGTGTCGGTTGCCGTAATGCTTCTGAGCAGAAAATTCTATGACGATAAACTTTTTACCGTTATGTTTTACCCTGTTTTCGGTGTTGCGATTGTCGGCGAGCTGTATTTCTTCCTTGACGGACTCACAAAACGAGAATACACTCAGAATGTTCTCGGCGAAGATGAGAATGCCTATAAAACGGTTAACTATTCTCTTCTCAGAAAGTTTTTGAGAAATCTTTTCAAGGATAAGCTCTTGTCTGAGAGCACAAATGTCAACAATGCTCTCGCTGATGAAATGACAACAACGGATATTATCCGTGAGCTTGAAAAGGATGAAGATCCAAAGGTTGTTACCTTTGCGGCTTATATGGAAGCGCTGAACAAAACGGGCTTTGAAATTGATAATAACTATCTTTATTCTTCGCTCGATTTGCTTCGCGGAAAAAGCATTCTTTTTAATAATCCTTTCTATAATGACCACATTCCCTATGCGTTTTATCCTATGAACAGAACTTTGCTTAACCATAAGAAAGTTCTTGTTGTTCTTGGCAGACATTCAATAGAGGAAGATATTATTCAGTGGCTTGAAAAGGGTATTGAATCTATAACACAGATTCCGTTTATGTGGAAAATCGGAATTCTCGGCGATGAAAAGCAGGATGTTGATATCGGAATTATAACAAGATCCGATGTTCTTGATATCAAGCTTCACGAAGCAAATGCCGAATTCCTTGAAAAGGTTGAATACTGCGTTATAATTGAGCCTTCAAAGCTTATTTCAACAGCGCAGATAGGCCTTAATCTTATTGTTAAAAAGTGCCGCAGTAAAGATGACAGAAACATCGTTTTCTGTATGTTCGATAAAAACTGTGACGGACTTGTTGACGCAATGTCACATATTCTTATGACAAGCATCAGCGAAGTTGCGGCAACCAAAAAGCATCTCGGAACATCTTCCTATATGAGTTGGGAGGCCGATGATGAATATGTTCATCACCGTATGGTTCCGAATATTTCAAGATATCTCGGTCTCGGCACTGAGCTTTCGTTTGCAGGCCTTAAAAATCAGGTTTCAAAAACAACCTGGTTTGGCGGTGAAGCGTTCCCCGTAACAGATATCAACTGGATTGACAGGCAGTATTATTATGAACTTATGAAGTATGCCGGTCTTCCTACAAGCCAGGAATCAATGGATGAACGTTTCAAAACAACGCCCAACTACTGGAGCGCAACCGTTGCCGAAAACAATTATTTCACGGTTGAAGACGAAAGTTTCAATATGTTTGAAATTCTTCGTGAATTTGCAACAAGGTCAACGGAGCAGGGATTCATAAATGTTATTTCATCGGAATACCTGCTTAAGGATTATATGGCGGATAATGCCTCAATTTTTGAAGCAGACCCCAAAGCCGTTCCTTATATCGTTGCCGACTATGCGAGAACAGACAGAAATGTTATTCTCAGACTTATTCTTATGATGAGCACGCTTCCTGTTCCGGCTGAAGAAATCATCAAAGAACTCTCACTTATCGGCATCAAAGTGTATGACCTTAAAAAACAGGTATGGCACGAGATTTACAAATGCTATGCCGATACCAAAGCAATCGCTTCCCTTCCTTCGGATTATAAATCAGCAGTTGAAGAAACCTTCACACGCTCGCTTGATATCGAAGCAATGTCGGGTGCGGTTATCACATCTGAACTCATTTCCTGCAAAGAGCGATTTAATATGCGCCTGGGCAGAATGGAAATGGTTTATTCCATTGTTGATCCCGCATTTATTGCATCCTGTGCGGCAGAGCTCAAATCCGCAGGTTATGTTGCTGAAGATGAAAAGGGCGAAAAATACTATCTCGGCTCGGAGCTTAACGGTCATATTTATCAGAAGTATCTTCCCGGTCAGTTCTTTACCTTCGGCGGAAAATACTACGAAATGCAGTATCTTACCGCTGACGGTCAGGTGCTTGTGAGAAGAGCTGCCGATCATATCCACGGCAGACCCGCTTACAGGCAGATAAGGGAATATGAGATTTCGGGCACAAGACCCATCTGCAAAATCGGCGCAAGCCAGAGCGTTGCAGGTATGAAGGTTGTGCGTGAGTATGCGGATATAAGAGTTAAAACTCCCGGATACTATCTTATGGATACTTATAATAACTTCTCAACCGCAAGAGAAATTCTCTTTGAAGAAACAAGTGGAATACCTGAGAGAGTATATAAGAACAAAGAGATTCTCAGAATTGAGCTTCCCGGCGCAGACGGAGAGCTTCCTGATGAAGTTCGCTATACCGTTGCCGTGCTCTTTAACGAACTTTTCAAAACTATGTTTGCAGATAATCAGCCTTTCATAACGGCAGTAACAAATGCTGACCACATTGAAGAAGGTGTACGCAAGCCTCTTACCGCATCAATTGCGGGCGGCGACGGTTTTGAAGTTTCGAAAAACAGCATTTATATCATTGAAGACAGCCAGCTTGATCTTGGTCTTACAGTTGCTGTTGAAAGAAATCTGAAGCGAATTTTCGCTGTTATTCAGGATTATCTCTCATGGCATAAGAAGACTCTTGAAGAAAGTCTCAATCCTCCTCCTGCACCCAAGCCTTATACTCCTCCCGAAAAGCCCGAAGAAACCCAAGAGGAAAACGGCGAAAATGCAGAAGAGGGCAAGAAAAAGAAAGGTATCTTCAGACGGATTATCGATGCTATAGCCAAGCCCTTCAAGAAGATGAAGGAATGGTTCAAAAAACGCAAAAAGAAGAAAAAGGGTGAACCCGAAGAGGGTGTTGAGCCTGAAACCGAAGGCGTTGAAACACCCGAATCAGAGCTCGGAGTGGTTCCTGAAATGCAGATTGAAGAAAACGAAATAAAAGCTTCTGTTGCTCCTAAAATAAGGTTCAGCATCAGCTACAGCGGCAAGTCGGATGAAGATATCGGTTCCGCTTCGGAAGAAGCAGAAGAAACTGTGTCTGAAGAAGATTTTATCTTGATTTCTGAAGAAGAACCAGAGCTTGACGAAGCAGTGTCGGAAGCAAGCGAAGAACTTTCCGAAGAAACAGAAGATGTTGCAGCAGAAGATGAACTTTCGGATGTTTCGGAAGAAACTGCTGAGTCGGAGAAAGAAATATCCGAAGAGAGCGAAGAAATTTCGGAAGATAACGAGGAACTTTTCGAAGAAGTTGCGGAAGAAAACACCGGAACCGATGAAGAGATTTCAGAAGAAGCTGAAGAAATCTTTGAAGAAGTTGAAGAAACTTCCGATGATGCAGAAGAAACATCCGCAGAAATTGAAGCCGAACCCGAATATGAAGAGGCTGAGGCTGAATTTGAAGATGTTCCTGAGTATGCTGAGATTGTTCCTGAATATCCCGATGATCTTTTCGGAGCAGGTGAGGCGATTGAAGAACCCGCTGTTCACCCCGAAATGCCTTCGGATGATTCGACGGCTGATGAAACCGTGTTTGAAGCTCCTGTTGTAACATCGGCAGACCCCTTCGAACGCAAAAAATATCACGACAGACACTATCTTCTCTTCGGAGGAGAAGATACCGCATCTTGTGTGAATGTGGATTCTGCGCTTGATTATCTTACAGGTCTCGGCTTCGGAATAAGCAATCCTCTCAAGCAGGCAAGAGACGGCAAGGATATAGCTGCTCAGATTGAAGCAACATATGATCCCGACAGAGCAAACAGCCGCCTTTGCGACTTCTGCTACAGCGAAATTCTCGGTGTTGAATATGAAACACTTTCAGACGGAAGAGACCGCTGCATGAGCTGCGGAAGAACTGCGATAAAAACAGAAGAAGAATTCAAAGCGCTTTTTGAAGATGTAAAGCGCAATATGGAATCCTTCTTCGGCATAAAAATCAATGCGGGTATCCGCGTTGAAATGGTTAACTCCAAAACTCTTCACAAGCGCATCGGCAAAACCTTTGTGCCCACCAATAACGGTGACGGAAGAGTGCTCGGTGTTGCAATCAGCGATAAGAACGGATTTTCGCTTCTTGTTGAAAACGGTTCACCCCGAGTTTCTTCAATGCTTACTATGGCTCATGAGCTCACTCATATCTGGCAGTATATCAACTGGAATGAAAAAGATCTTGCCGCCAAATACGATAAGCAGTCGCTTGATGAGGTTTATGAAGGAATGGCAAAATGGGTTGAAATTCAGTATGCCTATCTTATCAATGAGCCCGCATACGCAAAGCGTGAAGAGATTATCACAGCACGAAGAGACGATGAATACGGAAGAGGTTTCCTTCGCTTCACCGAAGTTTATCCTTTCTCAACGGGTACGGTAATAACGGGCCCAACACCTTTTATCAATGTTCGCGATCCTCTTGATCCGAATGCACCGCCGAAAGAAAGCATGGAATCTTCGGCACCTTCGGATAAAAAAGGCAAGAATAGCAAGAACAAAAAGAAGGGCGGCAAAAAAGACCGCACTCAAGGTGGCTCAAAGAGGTTTGCAGATTCAAAAGGCAGCATCATAAAAGGCATAATCCTTTTGATTGTGATTTTTGCTGCAGTGATAACCTTTATGAGCAAATTCAACGAAGCGGTTCCCGACAGCTTTTCTTCGGGAAACAGCAGCGTTTCAACAACCTCACCGTCTTCAGGAAACAATATTTTCAGTTAAAAATAAGGCACTGCAGTGATGCAGTGCCTTGTTTTTATGCTGTTATTTCGAGAGTGTGAATTTCGCTGTCTTTCAGTGAAAGTGTGATTTCAAGAGTGCCTTTGAATCTTTCGTTGAACTCAACATCTTTTCCGTCAAGAGTAACCTTATAATTTTTGCTTTCATCATCGTTCATTGTTGCAATAACGATGAATTTTTCATTTTTGCCAAAATAGGTTAAATCTGCTTTGAGTTTGGTGTTGTTTTCTGAGAAATTAACAGAATCAATCCAGGTGTCAAAACCTGTGTTAAGTGTACCTGCTTTGAAATAAGCGTTTGACCACATTGTTATTGGAGTTGAAAGTCCGCCGAAATTATGGAACCATCCGCCTCTGCCCGTAACAACGCTGACCATTTCAAATGTGTAATATGAATAGTCAACCTCTCTTTTCCAGATATCAAGAGCAAGCTTTGCGATGTTGTATGCAAAATCCGTTTCTCCGAGGTCAAGCATTGATTTCCATATGGACCACTGATGGGGGAACCATACGTTTCCGTTCCAATAGCCGTTGACCATAAAATATCCCGCCGTCATATCGACTGCGCTTATGCCGTAGGGGCAGAGCATTTCTTTTTCACTCTTGAGGTGACCAAGGATTGCTTCTTTTTGCTCATCATTGCAAGCGCCTGCAATGATGGGATATATTCCGTCGAGACCTTTGTTGAGATTTTCGCCGTCGTCGCTGAGCATAAAGCCCGTGGGATTATAATCTTTATTGTGAAGAACATAGCTGAAATATCCGCTATCCTTATCCCATGAGTGTTTGGTGAGAGCATTTGTGAGTTTTTCAATATCGGCTGAATATGTGTTGACATCATCTGATTTGCCGAGTTTTGAAGCAATCATCCTGAGAATTTTTCCGCATCTGATAAGCTGAGCGGTTGAAATAACGGGTGCTGTTGTGTCGCGGATGTTTCTTTCCATCATCGCAACCTGCGGGGGATAATCATCCATACCGCTTGTGGAATAGAAATAGTCGTATGTTGTTGTAAGCCCGCTTTTAAGTTTTGCTGTTGTTGAGCCTCTTATCTTGCCCGCAAGGAAATCATAATAAAGCTTTGCTCTCGGATACATCGCAAGAAGCTCTGATTTATCGTTGTTACGCTTAAGCATTTCAAGATAGAGATACATCTGCACGGGCACTGGTGAGCCGTGATGAAGGAACGCATAGTCGGGATTGCTTTCATCGCTGAAATAAGTGTCGAGGCTGTATTTGGCGAATCTTTCCGAATAGTCGTTCATGCCAAGACCGATGAAGCCCGAATCCCAAGTGTAAAGGCAGTCCCAACGTTTTCCGGGGGTGTGGTGAATAATATATTCTCCGTGTTTATATATGGGATAAACCGCATTAACCATAACGGTTGATTTGAGTATTTCGTTGCTGAGCTCATATTTTTTGCCGTCTTTGTTAAGCGAAATCGCGGGCGATTCGACAAGCTTTTGATTATAGATCGCTTCGTATTCTTCAGCTGTTTTGTATTCTGTTTCGCCTTTGGAAATAACGGCATATTCAATATGCTCGCTGTTTGGCTCAATGAAAATAGTGTGGATTATTGCATTGCTGAAAAAGCCGTCATCGCTGTGCTTTCTTGAAAATGCGCCTGTAAAGCTTTCGGTAACATCGTCGAATGTGGGGTCTGCGTTTGAAAGGCGGGCAGTCATACAGTCTTCAAGCGAGCCCGATTCGATTTGGCGGAAACGGGTGTTGTTGTTGAATGTGCGAAGAATGAATGTGCCGTCAACATCTTCATAAGTGCAAGCGGTTGCGAAGCCGCCGTCAGGGCATTTTTTTGTTGCGGTTTCGGGAATGAAATTGTAGGCAGTCATTTCAGCCTTGATTTTGTTTTTATCATCTTCTTCGCAGATGCAGAAGAAATCGAATTCCGCACCGCCCGTGCCGAGAGCATCAAGAGAAATAACGAAATCTCCTTTGCTGATTTTGCCAAGCTTAAAGAATTTGATTGCAGGTTCGTCTGTTGGCTCAAAATCAAGCTGAACATTGCCGTTCATAATGAATGAAGCAACTGTGTTGCCTGCAGTGATGTTAACACCAACCATTTTTCCCTGTTCATATTCAATGCCTGATGTTCTGTAGCGAACGGCAAGCACGGCATTTTCAAAATCAAAATCCGATTTCAAAGTAAACGAAGCATTGTCGCCCTTTTCACAGCCGAAGGGCGGGAGATATCTGTGGGGCATATGCCATTTACCCGCTCTGTCGCCAAGACCGAAGCCGCCGACGAATCTGTGGTCGGCAAATTCGCCTTTTTTAAATCCGTCGGCATTCTGCTCATCCCACGGACGGGTTACGGCGTAATTATAGCTGTTATATTCAATTGCTTTTTTGAATGCGCATTTTTCGGGGAGCGAAAGCTTGCAGTAAGAGGGCGCGGGATATTCTATCGATTCAAAGAAGTTTATCACGCAGTTCTGCATAATCTCAGAGTTATTAACGAGTTTTGTTCTGATAAGTGTGCTTTCATTGCCGATTTTAACATATGATACTTCGGCGTAAACCTTATCCTTCCACTCAAGGTCATATCGGTAGGTGAAAAGAGAATAATCTTCGTTGCATCTCCAGGGATGGCAGCCTGAGGGCAGGGTAGTGTTAGGCACTTTGATATCACCGCCGAAGATTGCGGGAGCAACGGTAACATCAAAGCGCACTCCGTTTGCAAACGAATGGTCTGCTATTCTTGAAATGCCCATATATTTCTTTCCGTACGGACCCCAAGCGGGGAAACATTTTGAATACAGCATAAAAAACATCCTTTGTTTTATTTTAATGAAAAGTTATTGAATGCAATATAAAGATTTGCACCGTCAGCTCTGAATTCAAGCCAGTTGCCTGTTTCTGCATCTCTTGTAAGCGAGAAAACTCCTCTTTCGCCCGTGCCTTTGTATGTCCAAATATTATTGGCAAAAGAGGTTTGAAGTTCAAAGTTTTCGGCGGCATCCGAAAGCGCATATGTAAGAAGGGCGCAAATTTCCGCCTGAGGGAAACGGTCGGGAGAGGATTCAAATTCAAGTCCGTTATAAATAACGGTGCAACTTCCGTTTTTGTATTCCAACGATAACGGTTCAAGAGCTTTCGGAGTGAGAAAATCAACCGTAAAATCTTCGGCCGAGTTCTGGGTGAATTCGGCTGTCATTTCAACGCCCTTGTATATTGCTTTGATTTCAGAAGTGAAAGCAGTCGGTGCGGGAGGCGGAGTGTTTTGCGGTGCTTCTCGGTTTTTACATCCTGCCGCAAGCATAAGAATCAGTGCGGCTAAAACGGAAAAAGCTTTTTTCAAGTAATCACCTGCTATTCAAATTTCGAAAAAAGCTCAGGCAGTGCATTGAGCACATCGCTCGGAAGCATACCTCTCATAGAAGTTTTTTCTGCAACAACATCAGCCGCAAGCCCGTGAAGATAAACGGCACATACAGCGGCGTTGAACGGCGACATTCCCTGAGCGACCAGAGAAACCGTCATGCCTGCAAGCAAATCTCCGCTTCCGCCTCTTGCGAGGCCGGAATTGCCTGTTGCATTGATATATATTCCGTTTGTGTTCGGAGAGCAAACAACTGTGTTTGCGGTTTTGAGAACAACGGTAACATTATGTTTTTTGGCAAACTCGTAGGCGATTGCAACGGGATTTGCAATTATTTCAGCAACGCTTTTGCCGCATAAACGGCTCATTTCACCCGGATGAGGGGTGAGAACAATCGGAGCCTGAGCTTCTTTCAATATATCTATATTTGTGCTCAGCGCATTTATTCCGTCGGCATCAATAATCAACGGATATTTTGCTTCTTTGATAACATTATGAACAAGCTTGGTTGTGTCTTTGTTGAAGCCTATTCCGCAACCAATGAGCATTGCATTGGCTCTTTTGGACGCTTCAATTATATCAGCCATCGCAGAAAAAGCGAAGGTGCCTTCAAAATTCGATTCGAGCGGAAGCAGAAGAGGTTCGGTCAGTTTCGGCGCAATTGCGGGATATGCGCTGAGCGGGAATGCGGCTGTTACAAGCCCCGCACCCGTTCTGAGAGCTCCGCTTACCGAAAGATAAGCCGCTCCGGTCATTCTCATGCTTCCGCAAACGCAAAGAGCATGGCCGTATGTGCCCTTGTTTGAAACAGGTTTTCTTTTTGGAAGCATCGCACGGATATCTTTTGAATCAAGCGTGAAACAGGTTACGCTGTCGATGTTTCTGAAATCATCGTTTGTTATGCCTATATCGGCAACAACAAGCCTTCCGCAATATTGATTGAAGGGCTTGAGAATATGAATCGGTTTATATGCCGAAATCGCAATTGTCATATCGGCCTTGAACGCAGCGCCCTGAACACTTGCTTTATCACAGTCTGCACCTGCGGGCACATCTATTGAAACCACTTTGGCTTTTGCGGCGTTTACTGCCTGAGCAAGAACGCTCAGCGAATGGTCGAGTGAGCCTGAAAATCCCGTTCCGAAAACGGCTTCAACAATTATGTCGGCAGCGTCAAGTAAAGGTCTGAGTAAGGTGAGGTTGTTGTTATATCTTACGATATCAATTCCTGTTGCCTCAACAAGCGAAAACATTTCAACCGCATCCTGAGCTTTGGGCTCTCCGCAAGCGAGCATAACCGTCACGTTGCAGCCGAATTCCCACATTGCTCTTGCAATAACAAAACCGTCCCCGCCGTTTTTACCTTTTCCGCAAATAACGAGAATGTTTTTTGCGTTTGATTTATCTATTGCGAAATGTTTTTTGATAATTCTTGCACAGGCCTGACCCGCATTTTCCATAAGCTGAGGGAAAGATATGCCTCTTGCAACCGCATTGCATTCCGCTTTATACATTTGCTTACTTGTAACAACAAACATAGGGTTAACCTCCCATATTTTATCTATTATAATATATCATATAAACATTTATATTGGAAGATATAAAACAAAATATTGTGTATTTTTTCAAAAAAATGTTGATACAGACAATACATAGTGATATAATCTAAAATGGATATTTATGTGGGAGGAACGGCAATGGAAGAGTATATAAACGAATATATCAGACCTCGCCTTCAGGGCGACGGCGGCGAAATAACCTTCGTTAAACAAGAGGGGGACAGAGTAACTGTTTTGCTTCAGGGCGAATGCTCGAAATGCCTCATTCTCAACAGATGTCTGGAATGGATTGAACAGCGCATTGAAGCAGACAGAGGCGAAAAAATAAAGATAATCGGAATTCGGAAAAAACCTTATTTTCAGGATGTGTGAGGTAGGAATATGGCACATATTAAAGTTACAAGAAGAAGTATGAGACCCGAGGAATGGATAAATCTTCGTTTCGGATGGCTCAAAAGATATATCTATAAAGAAAAGTGCGAAATTGACACATTCGTTATAAAAGATGCCCGCCAGATTTCAGAAATGAATTTTGAATTTTATGATGATGAATTCAGACCTTTGAAAAAGGGGGATATGTATTTCACTCCCGACGGCACCGCTTTTATTGAGGCTGATTATGAGCTTCCCGAGCATCTTGAAGGCAAGAAATACTGTTTTTCGCTTAAAACAGCCGCCGAAATGATTGTCAAGGTCAACGGCGTTTATGTTGGCGGAATTGACCCCAACAGAGAAAGGCTCAATCTTTCGGATTATGTAAGCGGAAGAAAACATCATTTTGAAATTGTTGGCTATAACCGTTCAAAGCCTGATGATGAGCGAAATCCCGAAAGCCTGAGTGTAAGAGGCTGCAGGCAGATTTTTGAAGGCGGATATATCGCAGTTGTCAATGAAGCTGTGCAATCTCTTGTTTATGATATTGAATTGCTTACCGATGCTGCGCTGAGCGGAGTTTTTAATGAAGATTTCAGCGAGTTTGTGATTCGGGAGCTTGATGCAGCGCTCAATCTGATTGATTTTGATGATGTTAAAGATGACGATGTGCGAGCTGCATCGGATTATATTGATAAAAACATATTTTCAAATAAGAAATACAAAAGCAGCGGAAGTGTTGCTCTTGTTGCTCATTCGCATCTTGATATTGCATATTATTGGCGCAGAATCCATACCGTCCAGAAAAACCTGCGAACGGTTCTTATTCAGCTTCGCCTGATGGATAAATACCCTGATTTCAAATACGCGCATACTCAGGCGTATACTTATGAAACGGTTGAAAAATATTATCCTGAAGTTTTTGAGGAAATGAAAAAACGGATAGCCGAGGGAAGATTTGAACCTGTGGGTGCAATGTATATTGAACCCGATTGCAATGTGCCCTCGTGCGAAAGCCTTATAAGGCAGTGCCTTTACGGTCAGTTGTATTTCAGAGAGAAATTCGGTCTGACAGTTGACAACTGCTGGCTTCCCGATGTTTTCGGCAACAGCTGGATTCTTCCGCAGATACTCAGAAAGAGCGGCGTAGATTATTTTGTTTCAAACAAAATGTCAACATGGAACGATACAAACCGATTCCCGCATAATAATTTTATCTGGAAGGGAATAGACGGCTCCGAGGTATATGCTTGCGTTCCGCCCACTCATTTTATATCGTGGAATATGCCTTCTCAGGTTCAGGAAAATTGGGATGCATATCAGGATAAGAACGAAGGCGGTCAGACCCTTCAGATGTTTGGCTACGGCGACGGAGGCAGTGGCGCAACCGAAGAAATGGTTGAACTTATGCACCGCTTTGAAAAACTTTCTGTTATGCCCGAAACCGAGCACACAACAGGACGCGAGTTCCTGAAGAAGAATTTCGAAGGCAACGATAAGCTTGCTGTGTGGGACGGGGAACTGTATCTTGAAATGCACAGAGGCACATTTACAACCAAATCAAAGCTTAAAGAATATAACCGCAGGCTTGAGTTTATGCTCAGGGATGCAGAGCTCATCAGCGCTCTCAGAATGAAAAACGGAGCGGAATATCCTGCTGAAAAGCTGAGGGAAATCTATAAAAAACTGATGATAAATCAGTTCCATGATATTCTTCCGGGCAGCCATATAACCCCCGTTTACCGAGATGCAATGGAAGATTATGAAGCGATTGAAAAAGAGCTTTGCGAAATTCTCGGAAGCGGTGAGAATTATTTCAATACCCTTAATTTCAAAAGAACAAATCTCACCTTTATTCCTGATGAAAAAAGCGGATTTATCAGAAAAGGCGAAAGAGGATTTTATGCGCTCCCCGATATCGACGCCTTGTCTTGCGGAAAAATACTGCACGGAGATGCATCGTTGGATTGGATAACCGTAAACGGAAATTATATCGAAACACGTTTTTATTCTGCAGTTTTTGCGCCTGACGGCAGTTTTGTTTCGCTTAAGGACAAAGAACTTTGCCGTGAATGGGTAAAGGGAGATTTCAATAAACTCAAGATGTATCATGACACACCGGGCAACTACGATGCGTGGGATATACTCCCGAATTATAAAGACAGACCTTGTGATCTGCCTGTTGAATCTTCGCTTGAGTTTGTTGGCGCTGACGGTGAAAGCGCAGAATTTTCGGTTGCGTTTGCAACAGAAAAAAGCAAGTGGAATATGAAAATCAGATTTTTCCGTCAGTCAAGAGGAATTGAAGTTGAGCATATTGTTGACTGGAACGAAAAGCATAAGCTTGTTAAAGCGGAATACGGCTGCAATGTGCTTTCAAGAGAGCTTCTGTGCGATACTTCAGCGGGCATAATCCGCCGGGAAACTCACAGAAACACAAGCTGGCAGCAAGCCCGTTTTGAAGTGTGCCATCATAAATGGTGCGATATGGCAGAGCAGGGCGCAGGTGTGGCTCTCATAAATCAGGGAAAGTACGGCGTTTCAGCAGAAAACAATGTTATGGCGCTTTCTCTTCTTCGCTCAACAATAAGACCTGACCCGACTTCGGATATGGGCGAGCATAATTTCTGCTGTATGATTTATCCGCACTCGGGTGATGCGGTGTCAGCTGAAATCAATAAAAAAGCTTTCGAATATAATATACCTCTCAGAAAAGCAGATGTATCATCATTTTTGCCGGATTTCGGTTCTCTCTGGCTTCAGGCAGTTAAACTTTCTGAAGACGGAGAAAAAATTGTTATCCGTCTGAGCGAACAAAACGGCGAAAGGGGAGTTGTTGAGCTTCCCGAAGAGGTGTTGGTTCTCAATATGCTTGAAGACGAAATCGGCAAAACAAAAACAATAGAATATTCACCGTTTGAAATTATCACAATCGGCATTAAGAAGGAGTGTTGAAATGAATACATACGAATATTGGCTCACTTTCGATGAAGAAACCAAAAACGAACTTGAAGCAATAACCGATAAAGCAGAACTTGAGGACAGATTCTATAAAGAACTCGAATTTGGCACGGGCGGTCTGCGCGGAATAATGGGCGCAGGCGCAAACCGAATGAACAAGTATACCGTTTCAAAGGCAACAAAAGGTCTTGCGGATTATCTTAATGCAAATTTCAGCTCAGAAAAATCGGTTGCAATCGCCTATGATTCACGCAACAACTCGGATTTCTTTGCACAGGTTGCGGCGGGTGTGCTTTGCAAAGCGGGGATAAAAGTTTATCTTTTTGATACTCTGATGCCCACTCCGGTGCTTTCATTTGCTGTAAGATACCATAATTGCACCGCAGGTATTGTGATCACTGCGAGCCATAATCCGAAGGAGTATAACGGATATAAGGTTTATGACGAAAAAGGATGTCAGCTTGTTCCTGAATATGCAGATAAGGTTATCGCTTGTGTCAATGCAGTGACAGATATAAAAAACATTCCTTCAATGACGCTTGACGAGGCGCAAGATGCGGGCTTGCTTATTTATATCGGAAACGAAACTCTTGATGCGTTTCTTGCAGAGGTTAAAAAGCAGAGTGTTTATAACGAAAATTCAGAACTTAAAATTGTTTATACACCTCTTCACGGCACGGGAAATATTCCCGTGAGAAAAATACTTGAAGGCAAGAATGTTTCAATTGTTGCATCGCAGGAATTGCCCGACGGCGATTTTTCAACCGTGCGCTCGCCAAACCCCGAAGAAAAAGATGCGCTCAACCTTGCTCTTGAGCAGGCAAAAGCAGAAGGCGCAGATATTGTTATCGGAACGGATCCCGACTGCGACCGTGTAGGTGTAGGCGTTCTTCACGGCGGAGAATATGTGCTTCTTACGGGCAACCAGACGGGTGCTCTGCTTGTTGATTTTATTCTGAAGTTCAGAAAGAATTCGCTCAGCGAAAATGCGGCGGTTGTGAAAACAATTGTAACAAGCGAAATCGGCGCGGCAATTGCGCAGAAGCATGGCGCGAAAATTTTTCAGACCCTTACCGGATTCAAGTATATAGGCGAAAAAATCTGTGACTGGGAAGAAAACGGCGAAAACACCTTCCTTTTCGGCTATGAAGAAAGCTACGGTTATCTTGCGGGCACTCACGCAAGGGATAAGGATGCAGTTTCAGCCTCGATGCTGATTGCTGAAATGGCGGCTTATTATAAAAACAACGGCAAAACCCTTGTTGATGCGCTTGATGAGATTTATGCCGAATACGGCTATTATTACGATTGCCTTGAAACCTTTGTTCTTAAGGGAAAGGAAGGCGCTGAAAAAATTCAGGCGGCAATGGCTGCGATGAGAGAAAGCGGCGAAACTCTTTTTGATAACCTTGAAAAGCTTACGGATTATTCGAAAGGAATCGACGGCTTGCCCAAAGAAAACGTTCTTCGCTTTGATTTCAAAGACGGCTCGTGGGCGGCGGCAAGACCTTCGGGCACAGAGCCCAAGCTTAAGCTTTATTTCTCAGTGAAAGGCGAAAACAGAGCTCAGGCAGAAGAGTGTCAGAAAGTTATTCGTGACAAGCTTGCTGAAAAAATTCTCGGCTAATATTTACAAATGTAAAGTTTTGATGTAAAATTTAAACAATATAAGAATGGAGGATTTAAAATGAAAAAATTAATTTCATTAATTCTTGCAATCGTTCTTGCGTTTTCGTCATTTGCTCTTTTTGGTATCGCTGCAGACGATCCTCTCAAGGGGGTTTATGCAATTCAGGATGACTTGTTCAACGATGACGGTGTAGACAGAAAAATAAATCTCTATGAGCGCAACGGAACATATTATCTGTTTGTTCCCGCTTCCGTAAATCTTCTTTTTGCAGATTTTGTTGTTGACGGTGCAGCTGCCAAAAACGTTAAAATCAATGGTGTTGCATATACCGAAGCAAAAAAACTTGCAGAAGTTTTCGGCGATAAAAATGAAATCACGCTTGCTGTTGACGGCAGTGATTATAAAATTGTTATGATTAAGGAATCAAAGGTTGCATCTGTATTTATTGCAACAGAATCCGGAAATCTCGATTTTATCCATGCCGAAAAGGGTAACGAAGAAGAAGGCTTTATTGAAATTGCAGATTCTCTCGGCATCACTGTTTATGAAGGTGAGCTTGAAATCAAAGGCAGAGGCAACTCAACCTGGCAGATGGAAAAGAAACCTTATAACATTAAACTTGGTGACAAGGTAAATCTTTTCGGTATGGGCAAAACAAAGAAGTGGAGCCTTATCGCAAACCACGGTGACGCTTCTCTCATCAGAAACGTTCTTGCTTATGAAGCTGCCGAAAGAGCGGGTATGCCCTACACACCTCAGTTCACTCCAGTTGATGTTTATATCAACAGCGATTATATGGGTTCATATCTTCTTACAACAAGAGTTGGTGTTGACGGATCAAGCGTTGATATTGAAGACCTTGAAGGAAACACAGAAGATGTTAACGAAAACGATCTTGACACATATGCTCAGGGCGGCAGCTACGGCACATATGCAGGTCTTCTCGAAGGAACAAAGAAATGGTATGAAATCCCCAATAACCCCGAAGACATTACCGGCGGCTACATTATCGAAATGGAGCTTGCAAACAGATATGCCGATGAAGCAACCGGTTTTGTAACAACAAGAAGTCAGCCCTTTACAATGAAAACTCCCGAATTTGCATCAAGGGCTCAGATTGAGTATATCAGCGATTATTATCAGAAGGTTGAAGATGCGATTTACAACGGCGTTTCAATGGAAGAACTTGATAAAATTGTTGATGTTGAATCGCTTGCGCAGATGTATCTTATAAACGAGTGGGCATCAAATATGGACGCTTCGCTTACCAGCACATATTTTTATAAACCCGCGGGTGATAAGCTTTATGCAGGCCCCGTATGGGATTTTGATATTGCTTTCGGAAATAATGACGGCGAACGTTTCGGCAACGATTATAATAACCCTGAAAAGTGGACTGTATGCTATAACAGAATGTACAGAAACACCGTTTTTGGCAAGTGGGATATCGATGAACAGCCAACTGTTTTCAACGTGCTTACAAACAACGCATCTTTTGTTGCAGAGGCAGAAAAGGTGTGGAATTCAAGAATGAAGTCTGCTGCTACTGAAACATTAATTTGGGTGAATGATGTTTATGCGCCTTTTGTTGAAGGTTCGGCGGTTGCGAATGCAATCCGTTGGAACATTTTTGACACAACCGATGTTTCTGCAATAAAGACATTTTTGAACATTGAAGTTCGCTATGTTACAGGTTTTGCAAGCGAAAAAGCAAACACAATAACAAACGGAATCGGTGAAGTTCAGAATGATGCTCCCGAAACAAATCCCGTTCTCAAGTTCTTCAAGGGCTTCCTTGTGGGTATCAACGATTTGTTTGAGGGTATGATTGTTACATTCGGTCTTGTAAATAAAATCTGATTTTCTTCCCCGCATCGTCAGGTGCGGGGGCTTTTTTTATGAAAAGTGTTGACAAAAGCTTTGTTCGGTGTTATTATAACTCAAGTAAAAGCTATGACGAAGAAGGCAGAATTGCAAAGTTTTCAGAGAGGCGGCGTTTGGTGCGAGCCGTCAGCGTAACAATTCAACGCTATCCCTTCCGAGCAGAAGCTCCGAAAATCTTCGGGTGAGTAGACAGCTTCCGTAATCGCTGCGTTAAAGTGTAGGGCTTGATAGAGTCCGTTGAGCGGCACTGAAAAGTGCAATTTGAGTGGTACCGCGGGTTTGATTTTACTCGTCTCAAAGCAAAACTTGCTTTGGGGCGTTTTTATTTTCCTCAAGGCGAAAGGAGAGAAATATATGATAACTTTTGGTCATGCTTCAGTCGAAAACAAAATAATGGAGGTTGCTCAGCGAATTATTGCGCTTCGTCTGGATATGGGTCTTACCCAGGGTGAAATGGCCAATAAAATCGGTATGAGCGAAGAGGAATACTGCTATTATGAATCCGGCAGCAGAGATTTCAGCTTCACCTTCATTTATAAACTTGCTCAGGTCTGTAATGTTGAAATTACCGATATCATGGAAGGCAGCAGCCCCAGCCTCACCGAATATACTCTCACAAGAAAAGGCGAAGGTATGCCCATAACAAGAAGAGAAGGCTATGTGTATAACCGCCTTGCTCCTTTCTTCAAAAACAAAATCGCAGAGCCCTTCAGAGTTGTTATTCCTTATTCGGAAGAAGCTCTCAATCCTCCTTATCACTGTGTTTCACACGCAGGTCAGGAGATGAACATTGTAACTAAGGGCGCTCTTAAAATAATTATCGGTGACAGAACAGAAACTCTCAATGAGGGTGACTGCATTTATTTTGATTCCTCTGTTCCTCACTGTGAAATTGCAGTTGGCGGTCAGGAATGTGAATTCTACGCAATCGTTATTTCGCCTGAAGGTTCGTCAGAAATGACCGAATGTGTTGAAGAAATAAAAATTCCCAGCACAACAAATGTTGACCTTGCAAATCTTCAGAATCCCGTTCACGCAAAATTCATTGAAACAACTCACGATGAAAACGGCGTTCTCAACGGAATTACATTCAAGAATGACGATAAATTCAATTTTGCTTTTGACGTTGTTGATGAACTTGCAAGAAAATGTCCCGATAAAACCGCGATGCTCCATGTTGAGAATGACGGCACAGAAAGGCGTTTCACATTCGGTGATATGAGCCGTGAATCAGCAAGAGTAGCAAACTATTTCAAATCGCTCGGCATCAAAAAGGGTGACAGAGTTATGCTTGTTCTCAAGCGTCACTATCAGTTCTGGTTCTCAATTCTTGCTCTTCATAAGATTGGTGCAATTGTTGTTCCTGCAACAAATCAGCTTGTTGAGCACGATTTCGAATACCGCTTCAATGCAGGCGGAATAAGCGCAATTGTGTGCACTGCCGACGGCGATGTGGCTCATCAGGTTGAGCTTGCAGCCGATAAGAGCGAAACTCTCAAAACAAAGATTATTGCTCACGGCAAGCGTGACGGTTGGCGCAGCTTTGACGAAGAATATCCCGAATTCAGCGATGTTTTTGAAAAACCTTCTGCTGAAGACGGCGCATTCGGCTATGACCCGATGCTTATGTTCTTCACATCAGGAACAACAGGATATCCCAAAATTGCAATGCATAGCCACAGATATCCTCTCGGGCATTTCATCACAGCCAAATATTGGCATAATGTTGATCCCAACGGCCTTCATTTCACCATTTCCGATACAGGTTGGGGCAAGGCTCTCTGGGGTAAACTCTACGGTCAGTGGCTCTGTGAAGCGGGTATATTCACTTATGACTTTGATCGTTTTGTTGCCGATGATATTCTTAAACTCATTGGCAAACATAAGATAACAACCTTCTGCGCACCGCCCACAATGTATCGATTCTTTGTTAAAGAAGATCTTGCTAACTATGACCTCAAGTCAATCAAGTATGCAACAACAGCGGGTGAAGCACTTAATCCCGAAGTGTTCCAGCAGTTCCTCAAAGCAACAGGTATCAGACTTATGGAAGGTTTCGGTCAGACTGAAACAACCCTTGCAATCGGCAACTTTGTAGGTTCGTCAATCAAGGTTGGTTCAATGGGCAAACCCAGCCCCTTGTTTGATGTTGACCTTATCACATCTGAAGGCACAACCGCAAAGGTTGGCGAGGTTGGCGAGATTGTTGTAAGAACAGATGCAGGTTCACCTTGCGGATTGTTTATGGAATACTACCGTGACGAGCAGAAAACCTCCGAAGCATGGCATGATAACATCTATCATACCGGCGATACCGCGTGGAGAGACGAAGACGGCTTCTTCTGGTATGTAGGCCGCGTTGATGACCTTATCAAATCATCGGGCTACCGCATAGGACCTTTTGAAATTGAAAGCGTTATTATGGAGCTTCCCTATGTTCTTGAATGCGCCGTTTCAGCCGCACCCGATGAAATCAGAGGTCAGGTTGTTAAGGCAGATATAGTTCTTACAAAGGGAACAGAAAAAACAGATGAACTCAAGAAAGAAATTCAGAAATATGTTAAGGAGCGCACAGCACCTTATAAATATCCCAGAATCGTTGAATTCAGAGATGAGCTTCCTAAAACAATCAGCGGTAAAATCCGTCGTGTGGATCTCAGAGCAGGTAAATAAAACAGCAACCCCCGAGTTGATTGCAACTCGGGGGTTATTTTTTGTTTTTTATCTGAGTGTTTCAAATCCGGGCTGATATGCCATAAATGCATTTTTCTTTGTGCCGTAAGCGGTGATTGAGAAATCGTCGCTGTTTGCGGCAACAAGAGCTCTTACGGTTGCTTTGTCAGCCATGTTTTCAGCTGTCATTGTGCCGTTAAGAAGGTCGAATGAGCTGTGAACAGCCGCTCTGAGAAGAATGGATGCAAGGGGTGTTTTATAGATGCTGAGCCTTGCAGTTCCGCTTGCGTCAGCCTCAACGGCAGCCTTTGCGTTTTCGATATAAGCATCAACATCAGTTATGCTTTCGGGCTTTGCGATTTCATAAATTTCGCCGAGACCGTTATATGCTGTGGGGAATGAGGGGCAAATATAAATAAGTCCTTTGCTGTTTGCCTGCTCGATAAGTGTTGACTGAACAGAGCTGTCTGTTGAGAAAAGAGCGATATCCTTACCCTCAATTTTCTTGTTCATAAAGAGTCTTGCAACAGCTTCGCCAATGTATTTCTGAGCACCTGCGATTCCGCCTGTGTTGTTTGTGTCAACGCTGCTTTCATAGATGTATGTGATACCCTGAGCTTCGCAGGCTGACTTGAATGCATTGATTTCGCTTCTGATGAGAGCGTTTGTTGAAATGTGGCGTGAGAATGAGAATGCAACAAAATACTTTGCACCCTGAGCTTTTGCCTGAGCAACTATATCTTCTGCAGCCTTTGCCCAATCAACGCAGTAAACAAGGTTTGCAAGCTCTGAGATTTCGTCGATATCCTCTTCAGGCTCAACGCAAACGGTGATGAGTTCGGGATTGATTTCTTTTGCTTTGTAGATAGCATTTCTTGTGTACTGAGTTGCTCTTGCATAGATGATTGCACCGATATCAGGGTCAGCGGCAAGTTCTTCTGAAAAAGTGATGATTCCGGGATTGCCGCCTTCAAGGATTCGGCTGTCTTTATATTCTTTGATTACAATATAGTTGGGATGCTCGGCTTCAAGCTCTTTTGCTGCTTTATAATCTTCAGGGAACTGAGCTTCGGGAGCAACAAGAATTGCAACCTTCTTTTCGGGCTCGACAATTTCGTCTGCGTTATATTTTACTGAGGGGTCAACAGGCTTTTCTTTGCAGGATGCAAGTGAAAAGAGAAGTGTGAACGCAAGCATAACCGCTGCCAATCTTCTGAAAAGACCGTTTTTCTTTGTGAGTGTCATAATGATACCTCTTTTGCTATTTGATATTTTTTGCTTTCTCTTCAAACAGTTCTTTAAGAATCGGTGGAGAGAGGATTTCTATTTTGTCGCCGAAAGTGAATAACCAACCCACAAGGGAGTAATCAATAACCGTGAGAACTTTTGCAATACAATAATTTTCGTTTTCATCCTTTCGGAACTGAACGGGGAAATGAAAACGGTTTTCGATTAAATTGATATCCTCTGTTTTTGTCCTGAGAAGAAGCCATTCTTTTTCGGAAAGAATCATTTTTGTCGGAGTGCAACCGAAATAATTGGTTGCTGATGAAATATTATCGGTGAATTCGGTTGAATCGTTATCGATCAGATCGGCTTCTTCAATGCGTGAAATATGGATGTATTCAGGTTTCTTCGGGGTTTCAGTGCGGGTGAAAACAAGAACAACGGTTCCGTTTGCAACCGCCAGAACAATCGGATTTATGACAAGCGTTTCTGTTTTTCTTTCTTCCGAAAAGCTGTCGCCCAAAACTGCATATGAAACTCTGATAAGCGCCTGACGGCGGTCTTTGATTGCGTGCCTGAGGCTGTTTAATGCATTGTTCAGCTTTTTTCGGGTTGACGGAAGCTGGTTGAGGTTAACCGTTGTGTTGAACACGAGGTCAAGCGTTGGCAGACAGGCGCATCTGCGAAGGTATTTTTTTATGTATTCAACATCGTCATCGGTCAGAAGCTCTGATGAAAAAACAGATTCAAGTATCAGGCTGATCGCTTCCTGAGAAAAGGATTTTGCAATGTAATAACCTTTTTTGGGCTTTGAAACACTTATTATTTTAATTGGTGTTGTGTTGATTGCTTTTATATCGGATAAAACGTTTCTTTTTACGGCCTCAAAGCCGTAATCCTGAAGATAACCGCAGATTTCTTCGATTGAAAGAATGTTTTGTTCATCCGAATACATTGTCATGATTTCAACAAGACAAAGCAACCGTGTTCTTGCGTTGGTATTGACAGCCAATGTAACCACCGCTTTCCTGATTAATAGGTGAGCTTTTTGTTTGTTTCGATAAGAACATTTTTATCGATTTTAAGAACCTCTCTGTCGTAGCTGTAGATGCCGTTTACTTCAAACTCAACATCGCTGACCTGAGTATAAACCGTTGCACACAGACCTTTCTTGATAAGTCTTACAATCTGTTTTTCGATGAGACGTTTGTATGCGGCGGTAAGTTTTTCGCTGTTTTTGAACATAATATATCCGAAGGATTTCTTTTCGTTCCAGACATGGCCGTCGATATTCCAGCTGTATCCGCCGTATTCGCTCAGCACATAGGGGCGGCCCTTCTTCGTGAACCAGAACGGACCGGTTACGGGAACAATATATCTGTGCATACTCTTGAAATCGGGGCCTTTCTGATCGTGCCATCCGCTTGCATGGTCAACAAAACGGGTCGGGTCAAGTTCTTTGACCTTGAGGGCGATTTCCTTTGCATCAAACTGACCCCAGCCTTCATTGAAGGGTACCCAACAGCATATTGATGTGCTGTTATAAAGATTGTCAATCATTTCCCAAAGCTCGTTGCGGAATTCTTCACGCCATTCAGGCTCGCCGCGCTTGAAGCTTTTATACATATTATCTTTAACGTGGATGCTAAGATTGGGAAGCACACCTGCAAGAACCTGGCCGATGAATTCGCCGCCGCTTACCATATCCTGCCAAACAAGCATTCCGAGGCGGTCGCAGTGATAATACCATCTGAGAGGTTCAACCTTGATATGCTTTCTGAGCATATTGAAGCCGTATTCTCTCATCTTTTCAATATCGAAAATCATAGCTTCATCTGACGGGGGAGTGAGCTGGCTTTCGGGCCAGTATCCCTGGTCAAGCAACCCCTTCTGAAAATAGGGTTTATTGTTGAGAGCGAGTCTCGGCATTCCCTTGGCATCATTCATAATTGAGAATTTACGCATTCCGAAATAGCTCTTGATTTCGTCTTTTTCTCCGTCGCAGTCAAGTGTGAGATAAAGATCATAAAGGAAAGGATATTCAGGGCTCCAGTGCTTGGCATCGGGAACGGGGATTTCGGCATCAGCTGCAATTTCGCCGTTGAATACTACCTTATCTCCGTCAAGGATTTTTGCTGTGAGCTTTCCGCTGCATTCGCAGGTTGTGTTAACTTTAACGCCGATAACACCTTTGTCGATATCGGGAGTAAGCTTGATTTTTTCGATTCTGCAGAAGTTTACGGGCTCAAGCCAGACAGTCTGCCAGATGCCCGATGTAGCGGTATACCAGAAACCGTGAGTTTCGTTAACCTGCTTGCCTCTCTGCTGATGACCCGAATCCGTGGGGTCGTATACCTTCACAACAAGCTCGTTTTCGCCGTCTTTGAGAGCATCGGTTATATCAAAATAAAACGGAGCGTATCCTCCTGTGTGCTCGCCGAGAAGAACATCATTCACCCAAACGCTGCACTGCCAGTCAACCGCGTCAAAATGAAGAAGCGTTCTTTTGCCCGCAAATTCTTCGCTGAGGGTGAAAAATCTGCGATACCAGAGGCGCTCATCGGGGCTGAGAGATCTTTCAACACCCGAGGCGGCAGATTCAATTGAGAAGGGGACGAGAATTTTGCCGTCAAATTTTTCAGGCTTTGCTGCGTTTTCGCCCGTTACCGCATAATCGAATTTTCCGTTAAGGCACATCCAGCTTGATCTTTCGAGCTGAGGTCTCGGATATTCGGGGAGGGGGCAATCGGGGCTGATTTCTTTAAACCATCTTGTTCTTAATTCGCTCATTATATTTTTCTCCTGTGGATTAATAATATATGTTTTCAAGACGGATGTTTCCGTCAACGGTTACAGCTTTAACTTCGAATGTGTGGTCTTTTCCTTTTTCTGTTTTAACCGTAACCTCGAGCTCGTATGCTCCGTCTGATACGGTTATAACTTCGATTACAGGATTACTCCAATCATAATCTTTTGCTTTAACGGCAGATGCTTTTGTGTTGAGATAAAGCTCGCCGTAAATATCTTTATACATATCGAATTCGGCAAGAATGCTCTTGACAGCGTCTTCTGTGTATGTTGAATTGAGCGACAGCACGAAGCTTTCGTATGTGTCGAATTTTGATGAAGAAACGGGGGCGAATGAGCCGCTTTTATCCGAAATTTCTTTTGCTTCTTCAATTGGAAGAAAATCTTCAACAAAAACCTCTTCAACAAAAAGTGCGTTTGAATTGATGAGCGAGCGCAAAACCGTCATCTGACCTTCACCGATATAGTTGGGCGCAAGCGCATCTTTTTTTGTTGTTGTTTTTTCAACACTGCCTGAATCTTTGCAGCCTGCAAACAGAAGCAAGATGCAGCTAAAAATCAGAATAATTCTTTTCATAGAAACAATCCTTCATAATAATTATTATAATTAAATACATTATATAAAATAAATCCTGATTAGTCAATCATTTATCGGTAATATGAACAAAAATTCATAAACAAAAAACTGCCTCATAGAATGAGACAGTTTAAAAATCTTATTTTTTAGCCGCTTTATTCTGTTTTATGATTTCGCCTGCAGCAGGATTGAGCTCTGATATGTATTTCTGAACGGGTTTATACGGAGCTTTGTTATAGATTGCAACAGCAAGCTCGGTTGATGTTCTTATGTTTGCTTCCATATTCTGTTTTTGGATGTTTTTCTTGAGCGTTTTCAAAATTTTCTTTTCGTATATATGCTTTGCCCAGAAACGCATTCCTATACCAATAAGAGCCATGCAAATAAAAATTAAAAGTTCATCCCATACAACAGCTTTTGAAATGAATGCGTCAACTATAAGGTATAGTGATAAAAAAATAAACGCAGAGCCTATGAGGCTGATAACGGTTGCCAAAGCAGAATTGTTATATTTTTTGAAAAAGATATACATTACGGAATCTCCTATTATATACAAGAATAATTTCAAATATTGTACGACAGTTTTTTGCAAAAGTCAACAAAAAACTTGACGATATGGCCAAGAGGTTAAAGAGTAACGGCGCAGATAACACAGCATATAACGGTAGATAATGGTAATAAAACAGCGTGGAGCGTAACCTTGCAGATAAACAAATTCTTTTAATCCGAAATCAAATAACTCCTTGTTCGCATTTTGCAGCGATTCACACAAATAATAAACCTTGGACAGTTGCGTTATGATATTGACACGAGTCAAATATTGATATATAATAAACAAAAGTGCTCAAAAGCGACAAATAAACAAGATTTTTTGTTGTATTTGACTTTTATTTTTGAAATGAAAAGAGGATTTATTATGTTCTGTGTAAAATGCGGCGCTCAGATTCAGGATGGTTCAGCTTTTTGTTCAAGCTGCGGCAACTCTGTTAACGGGGAGGCTGTGCAGACCAACAAAGCTGAAAACAACGAAGAACTCAAAAACTTGTATATGATTGCAAGACGCGCAAAAGATGATGACAACAGCGAAAGCGCGGCTAAATATTATGATATGATTCTGATCAAGGATCCTTTGAGCTGGGAAGCAACTTTTTATGTTGTTTATTTCAAGTCTATGCAGTGCAAAATAATGAACATTCAGTCTGCTGCCAATTCAGTTAAAAACTGTGTTGATACAGTTCTTGGCTTGATAAAAGATAATGTTACCGATAAAGCAGAGCAGAAGGATGCATACACTGAAGTTGCAACACGCGTTATGTTGATTTCACAGATGTTGTTTAACGCTGCGAAAAATCACTATGACGGAATCAGCCTTTCAATCAAGCATAATTATAATCAGGAATATCTTGACAGAGCATTCGCTGCGTTCAGAACATTGTATTGTTTGGGCAATAATCTTGATTCATTGTTCGGTGAGGATGCTGAAGCTCAGAAATTGGCAGTGTCTGCTTGGAAATCAGGTATTGAATTACATAAAAGCGTTTTGTTTATGCTTCAGGATAAAACCGGAAATCAGAATGAAATTACTTCATACGCTGAAAAAATCAAGAAATATGATCAGACATATGTGGCTCCTGATTTCACTGCACCGGCATCTTCCGGCGGATGCTATGTTGCAACCGCAGTTTACGGCTCATATGATTGCCCCGAGGTATGGACTCTTCGCCGTTTCCGTGATGATACACTCGCTGAAACCTGGTATGGCAGAACATTTATCAAAACATATTATGCAATCAGCCCGACCCTTGTAAAATGGTTTGGCGAAACCGAATGGTTCAAAAATATGTGGAAACCCAAGCTCGATAAAATGGTTAAGAAGTTAAACGACAGCGGTGTGGATAACACAGCGTATAACGACAGAGAATGGTAATATATTTATAATTCAAAAACGGAGCAGATTTTCTCTGCTCCGTTTATTTTATATATGGTAGGGGATTAACCGAAATATCTTTCAAGAAGAGCCGGGGAAGGCGTGTTCTGATCTGTTACAGGGCTATATTATTGCATGCTAAAAAAATATTGATAAAAAATAAAACTATTGAATTAGAACCGATCTTGTAAAGAATTATGTTTTGGTCACAAACATATATTGCTGCATCTTTCAAAGCTTCAAAAAACGTTAAAATTGTGCCTAATCCTTGAGTGTCAGAAGTATAGCTCGTTACTACATCTTTTATAATTGTTGCGAAATTTATTACAAGAAAAACGAGTGCAACTAAAAATACAACAAGAAACAAATTGTTAACATAGCATATAGGACTTTTGGTAAATTCGATTTCTTTTCCGTTGATTTTTTCAATAATAGAATGACCTAATTTCCATATAGCGCCAATTAAAAATATGGCAAACAACGCGGTTAAACCCAAGTCTAAAATTTCACCGATAAAATCAAGTGCTTCAGATAAAAACGGAACCTTTCCGATATAAAAATAAACAGTTGACAATAAATAATCGAATAAAAGCATTGCTAATAAAGAAACGAAACTTGTTGTTAATGCTGTCAGCCACATAGATATTTTTTTCATCTAATCCACTCCCAAAAGAAAAAATGTGCTATCACTATGATAGCACATTTCGATGGGGTTTTCAATATGATATTAACCGAAGTATCTCTCAAGAAGACCTGCAAATGCCTTGCCGTGTCTTGCTTCGTCTCTTGCCATTTCATGAACTGTGTCGTGGATAGCATCGAGACCCTGCTCCTTAGCCATCTTTGCAAGCTCAAACTTGCCTGCTGTTGCGCCGTTTTCAGCGTCAACTCTCATCTCGAGGTTCTTCTTTGTGCTGTCTGTGATAACTTCGCCGAGAAGTTCAGCAAATTTTGCAGCGTGCTCTGCTTCTTCATAAGCAGCCTTTTCCCAATAGAGACCGATTTCGGGGTAGCCTTCGCGGTGAGCAACTCTTGCCATTGCAAGATACATACCTACTTCTGAGCATTCGCCTTCGAAGTTAGCTCTGAGACCGTCAATGATTTCCTGGCTTACGCCCTTTGCAACGCCAACAACATGTTCTGCGGCCCATGACATTTCGCCTGACTTCTGTTCGTTGAATTTCTCA
>JAZLBI010000085.1:0-5691 GCA_045613625.1 Acutalibacteraceae bacterium
TGCAAGTGGCACAAGAAAATCTGCCGCCGCCTCCGCAAGTGCCGCAGGTTTTGATTATTTTGTATTTGCTGTTGACGAGTTCTTCAAAATCAGCTGAGTATTTTTCGAACTCATCATAATTTTCCACGCGCTCACGAACTCTTTTTTCGAATTCATCTGTTTCTGAAAGTCTGAGTGAATCTAATTTTTCGCATATGCCGTTGTATTGTTCAACAGAGGTTATTTTTGTTTGAGGCTCAAGAGCGCTGATGCCTGCGCTGATTTCTTCGGTGCGTTCAATAAGCAAGTTTTCGGCATCCTCTTTCACTTTTGCAACGATATCGTCTTTTGAGAAGAAAATTTTTGTTATAAACTCTTGCTCTTCGTAGTATTCATCAAACTCGACTATTTTTTCGAAAATTTCTTTGTCAATGGTTTCGTTGGCTAATCTTTCTGCTGAGCCGTTAACGAGATTTGCATCATAAATTCCGAAACCGCAAAGAACAGCAACGGGGATAATGATAACCGCAAGCGAAAAAGCAACAATTGTTGAAACAACCTTTTTCTTGAGAGGGCTTTTAATCGAGAGCTCTTTTTGTTGCTTGAAGACATCTTTTATAGTTTTGATATTGCTTTTAAGTAAAGCGCCTGCTGCTAATGTGAAAAGAGCACCTAAACCGGCAACGATTATTCCGACCTTCGGGTCGTCATATGCGATAACGAGAATTCCTGTAACGAAAATACCTGCAAAAATAAGAAAAATAGTCAGAAAAACTCTGAGACCCGTAACCAGAGAATTTCCGCTTTTGATAGAGTCTTCTTTGTATGTCTTAGCATATTTTTTTGCATCACCGACAGAAAGAAACCATGTGTGGTTATATTTCATAGCGCTTTCTGCTTTGTTGGCTTCACACCAATGAATAATTCTTTCTTCAGGGATTTTTGTTATTTCAGCCGCTTCTTTTGCTGAAATTTTGTTAGAAAATCTATTTTTGCGACTATTGACATATTCGGCGGTGATGAACCATTTTCCGTCTTGCTTTATAGCTGTTTCTATAATTTCGTCTTCGCACCATCTGAGAAGTATATCTTCAGAAATCTTCATTATTTCAGCAGATTCTTTTAACGAGAACCTTTCTTTATATTTATTGGCAAATTCGGTTGCTTCAGACTCTATAATGACCCATTTTCCGTTTTGCTTTTTTGAATATTTGAATTTTCCGCTTTCGCACCATTTGACAATTTTTTCTTCAGGTACATTAATTTTTTTAGCTGCTTCTTTAACAGTAAGAAAAGCCATAGGAACCACCTTTATTTTATAATTTGTGATTTTGTTGTATTTAATTATATCATCATGAATGTTTTTGTCAATAAACGGAACTGATGTTGAGGTTATATTACTATAGATTTTCCACTTTACATTTTTATTCTTCATTGGTATAATTATATTATCAAAAATCGGGAGAGATAAAATATGACCAAAAATAAAACGCTCAGCAGCGGTGTTCGTCCCTTTGGCTGGGCCGATAAAATCGGATATTCATTGGGCGATATGGGTTGCGGCTTCTCTTTTCAGCTTGTGTCAACATTTATGCAGCTTTTCTATATGCAATATATGGGTATTCCTGAAGGTGCATATGCTGCAATCATCCTTGTTTCAAAGGTGTTTGACGCAGTAAACGATATTGTTATCGGCAATCTTGTTGATACAAAGAGAATAGGCAAAAAGAGCAAATATATGCCGTGGATTCTTATCGGCGGCGTAACTCTTGTTGTTTTCAACGTTATGCTTTTTGCGCCCGTTGAACCTATTTTTGCTTCCTGGGGCAAATATGAAAATCTTGGTAAATATGCCTGGTGTCTTATCGCATATTGCCTCTGGTCAATTGCTTACACAATGGTAAACGTACCTTACGGCTCGCTTCATTCGGTTATAACCGATAAACCGCAGGAAAAGGTTACTCTTTCAACCTTCCGCAGCATCGGCGCTGCTCTTCCTGCAATCGTTATTATGATTGTTCTTCCCAAAATCGTGTATGTAAGAGGCACTGAAGATCAGGAAATTCCCGAGCTTAAGGGTGAAACGCTTCTTCCGGTTGCAATCGTTCTTTCGATAGTTGCTCTTGCTGTTCTTTGGGCAACAACAAAACTTGTCAAAGAGCGTGTTAACCATTCATCCTCAGAGAATGCGGTTGGTTTCAAAGCGATGATTTCTTCAACTAAATCATTCTTTACAAACCGCGCAATGGTTGGTGCAACAATTGCATCGGTTGCGTCCGTTGCCCTCTTCAACTCAACAATGTCGCTTAATAATATGGTTTTCCAGTATTATTTCAATGACCCCGACAGCATGGGAATTGCGATGATCGGCAGTTATATGCCCATGGTTGTGTTTATGATATTTGTTGGCAAGCTCACAAAGAAATTCGGCAAAAAGAATGTTATTGTTACAACTATGCTTATAAGCGCCGTTTCGGGCCTTGTTTCACTCATCGCTCCCGTATCGCCTGATAAAACGGGTATGATAGTTTATATCATATGCCTTATGGGTCTTAACACGGGTAATGCTGTTTTCCAGATTTCGGTATGGGCAATTGTTGCGGATTGCATCGAAATCAGCTACAGAAAAACAGGCAAGAGCGAAGAAGGATCAATTTATGCGCTTTATTCATTCTTTCGCAAACTTGCTCAGGGCATCGGTCAGGCTGTTGTTGCCATAGGTCTTGGCAGAATAGGATTTATTGAAGGCAAAAACGCAATTCAGCCCGAAACCTTCGGAACAGATGTAAAAAATCTTTATTTCATTGTTCTTGCGATAGGTTCTCTCGTAGCTTTCCTTTCAATGAAATTTATCTACAATGTCGGCAAAAAAGAAGAGGCGGAATTCGCCAAGGAATCCGCCGGTTGATAAATGAAATTAAAAAACCACTGCAATTTTGCAGTGGTTTTTTTGTTTGATTATCTGTTGTTGATAAGCTTTGTGAGCTCAACGGGATCAACAATCTTACCGTCCTTGTAAACACGCATATTGCCTGAAGCAATTTCGTCGATAAGGATAACTTCATCGTTGTTGTAGCCAAACTCAAATTTGATATCCCAAAGGTCAAGACCGATTGACTTGAGGTCGTCAGCAACAATCTTTGTGATTGCAAGAGTCTGAGCCTTCATGCTTTCAAACATTTCGGGGCTCATGATGCCGAGAGCTGCAAGACCTTCGCCTGTTACGAGGGGATCGCCGAGAGCGTCATTCTTGAATGTGCACTCAACATAGCCGCCTTCAAGAACTGTTCCGTCTGCGATATATTCGCCGTATCTGCGGATGAAGCTGCCTGTTGCAACAAGGCGGCAGATAACTTCAAGACCGTGACCGAAAACTTTGCCGGGAAGAACTTCCATTGTTGCATCATCAAGATTTGCGCTTACATAGTGAGTTTTGATGCCTGCATTCTTGAGAAGCTCAAAATAGTGGATTGAAGTTTCAAGGTTTGCCTTGCCGATGCCTTCGATGGTGAGGCCTACTGTGTTTTCGCCGGGATCAAAAACGCCGTCTTTGCCTGTGCAGTCATCCTTGAACTTGAGCATAACGTTGCCGTTTTCAAGTGAATAAACGTCTTTTGTTTTGCCTTCATAAATCTTTGTCATAAATGCAACACTCCTTTTGTTTTAAAAACATATTTACTTTAGCATAATTTTTTTGATTTGTATATATTTTTTCGCGATTTTTTTCTGATAAAATTCAATTTTTTTAGATTTTACAAAAACGGATAAATTTTACGGATGGGATATATAAAAAATCACAACAGTAATATTATATTGCAATTTGGAATAGACTTTGTTAAAATATAGAAAACAGCATAAGGAGGAATAATTATGCAGTCAGTTAAAAAGTATCTCGCAGAATTCATCGGCACCTTCGTTCTTGTTCTTTTTGCTTGCGGAACGGCAGTTGTGACGGGTTGTTCGGTTGAAAACGGCGCAGCATATCTTATGACCGCTCTTGCATTCGGTCTTGTTATTGTTGCAATGGCTTATTCAATCGGCAATGTTTCGGGATGCCATATCAATCCCGCGGTTTCAATTGCAATGCTCGTAAGCGGCAAGCTCGGCATCAAGGATTTCATCGGTTATATCGTTGCTCAGTTTGCGGGCGCAACAGCAGGCGCGGGCGTGCTCAAGCTTTTCGCTCCCGAAAGCAATCTTGGCTCAAACGCACTTTTCAACGGTGAAATCGGCCTTTCAATTCTTATTGAAGTTATACTTACTTTTGTTTTTGTTATCGCTATTCTCGGCGTAACTTCAAAGGTTGAAAACGGCGCTGTTGCCGGCGTTGTTATCGGTCTTACTCTTACACTTGTTCATCTTTTCGGAATTGCTTTCACGGGCACATCGGTTAACCCCGCAAGAAGCTTCGGCCCTGCAATTCTTGCAGGCGGCGAATATCTTTCAAGCCTCTGGGTGTTTATCGTTGCTCCTCTTATCGGCGGCGTGCTTGCGGCTCTTGTTTATAAATTCCTTGACGGCAAGAAGGCTGAATAACCAATTATATAAACCAAAAATAAAGGGACTGTCTGCGGACAGTCCCTTGTTATTTTATATATTCAGGAATTTTCTGAAATCGGAAATATATTTTGCCGCATCCGTGCCGTCACTGCTTTCGGCAAAAATACGAAGCAGAGGTTCTGTGCCTGAAAAACGGCAGATAACAAAGCTGTCATCTTCAAAATAAACCTTGCAGCCGTCTTCGTAATTAACTTTCACAACGGTTTTTCCGAAATCGGGAAGGAGCTTATCAACCATAAGGATTTTGTTGATTTCATCCTTGCGCTCGGGTGCAAATCTGAGGTTGTCTTCAACCATAACATAATTGCCGTAGGTTTCTTTGAGCTCTTCGAGAAACTCTGTGGGGCTTTTGCCGGTTACACTCACCATTTCAGCAAAAAGAGCCGCGGCATAAACAGAGTCCTTGCCGAAAATATGACCTCTTACTGTGAGACCGCCCGAGGATTCACCGCCGAGAACAGCGTCAACTTCATCGAGCTTTGATGAGATATATTTGAAACCGACGGGAACTTCATAGCATTTTTCGCCGAGGCTTTCGGCTATTTTATCAAGCATATGCGTTGTTGCAAGGTTTCTTACAACGGGACCCTTCCATCCTTTGTATTTCACAAGGTAATAATAGAGCATACAAAGAATTTCATTTGCGTTTATGTATTCGCCGTGCTTGTCAACAATGCCGAGGCGGTCGCCGTCGCCGTCCATAGCGATGCCGAAATCATAGTCGCCTCTGATAACAAGATTGCTGAGAGTAGCAAGTGTTTTTTCTGTTGGTGCGGGCATCTGACCGCCGAAATATGCATCCTTATCAAGGTTGATTGTGTCTATTGTGCAGCGTGCTGTGTGAAGAATAACCTGAAGGGGATAGGCGCCCGAACCGTGCATTGTGTCAAAAAGCACACGCAGGCCTCTTTCGCGAAGCGCTTCCATATCAAGAAGGCCGATGATATCGTCAAGGAATTTATTGAAGGGGTTTTTCTGATAAACGATTTTTCCCTGAGCAACTCCGTCTTTGAAACTCATATATGCGGGAGCGGAAAGACTTTGAATAATTTCTTCAAGGCGCTGAGTTGTTTCAAGGGGAGCGTCTCTTCCTTCGTCAACAAAAAGCTTGATTCCGTTATAGCTTGCGGGGTTGTGGCTTGCGGTGATTTC
>JAZLBI010000086.1:0-6292 GCA_045613625.1 Acutalibacteraceae bacterium
GCAATAACCGATGCGGCAAGACCTTTGTTGACGGGGCTTTCCGTAACATTGACGGATTTGAAATCGCCCGCATTCTTTATTGCAGAAACTGCGGCACGAACTTCGTTCACCTTTTCTTTGCCTGCTTCGTTTTTTGCTCCGTCAGAGAAAATAAAAAGTTCGGATTCTTTTGCCTCTTTGCAGGCGGCAAGAGCATTATAAACTTTTATGAAGTGATCCGCACGGTTATATACAAATATTATAATCGGAGCGTAGCTCATATTATTTCTCCTTCAGTATATCGGTGTAAGCATCAATAAGCATCTGTGCATTTCTTTCAGGATCGTGGGTTATTCTTGCTTTTTTCTTGCCTGCTTCGGAAAGCGAGAGAGCAAGGTTATCATCATCAAAAATGCGTTTAAGATTCCAGGCAAGAAGCTTCGGGTCATCGTTTCTGTAGAAAAGAGCTTCTTTTCCGTCCTCAGCCATATCGGGAACGCCGCCGACATAAGATGCAACGCAGGGAGTGCCGACCATCATTGCTTCGCCGAGAGTGTTTGGGCTGTTTTCTATGGTTGAACTGAGAACATATGCGTTAACCTTTGAAAGCTTTTCGGCAACCTGCTGAGCTTTGAGAGGCCCTGTGAATTCAATATGCTCCTGAACACCAAGGTCATAAATAAGCTTTTTCAGATATGCGGCATAGCCTTTTTTGAGCGGTGAACGCTTATCGTTTTCTGTGTACGGTTTATATCCCGCAACATAAACCTTAACATCGGGATATTCTCTGATAAGACAGGGGAGCGCCATAACAACAAAATGAAGCCCTTTGAGTGCGTTATATCCGTTGCCGACATAAACCGAATGCTTTTCTGCTTTTTCAATGCTCCATTTTTCTTCATAAAAAGGCGCACGTAGGATTCTGCAGCAAGGGTAGTATTTTGCCGATGGATTTATCGCATAGGAATGCGCTCTGTCCCAGGTTGTTCTGCCGAGAATATAATCGGCATTTTCTATTATTTCTTTTTCGGATTTCATTCGGGGCTTATACCATTTGGTTTTGCGAAGATGCATAATCCATGCCGCAAAAATATCGGTCAGGGATTTTGAAAACATCATATCGTCAATCTGAAGCTGACCGCATTGATAAACATATTGCCCGTTGAGTATGCCCTGAAGAGATACAACGGCAGGAATACCGTTATTTTTTGCGGTAAGCTGCATCGCTCTTGCGTGAAGGAATTCTGTGCCCTCAATATTGATGATATCGGGTTTGAATTCAGAAACGATTTTATTGCATTTTGCTTCAAGCTCCGGAAGAGAGGTTGAAGAATTATAGTATAAACTGAAATAGGTTACACCGTTTATTGTTTCGCAGAAGCTCAGGTTTTCTTCGCATTTGCAAACAATGCCGAGCTCGATATCGCTGTTTTTTCTCAGCTGTTCAGCCATGGATTCAACCCAGCCGCCGAGCACCTCAGAGGTTTTTCCGAGCTTTACCGAAACTGCGGCAGGTATTAAATTCACTGTCCATAAAACTTTCATGTTCTTTCAGCTCCGGTCCATTTTATAATATCCTCAAGTAAAAGCGAGGAAACAATCATAATCATACAGGTGAATGAATAGTTGAATGAGTCAAGTATCGAAACAAACATCATTGTAACAAGCGTTGCGTTTGCCGCTGATGTTATGAATTTATCAGTGTAGTGATGCTTATAGTGGAAAGGAACGTGATAAAACATCATTGCAAAAGCGTAGCCGCCGATCCAGCCGTATTTTGACGTTATATCCAGAAGAGCCGAATGACCGCCTCCGTTTTCTCGCCAGAGCGAGCCGATAATGGGATATTTGAAAATATCGGCAACGCTGTTAAGATAGGCATCGATTCGCACCTGAATGGAATCTCCCGTTACGCCTGTTTCGGATGTTGAAACAAGGTCGTTGACTTTTCTTGCAACAGCCATGCCGTCGAAGGTTTCGAGTATCCATTCCCTGAAAGGTGTGACATACAGGATTGCCGCCATTATGCCGACGAATAAGATGATCGTGATGGCGAATGCGGCAATAACATTTTTGCCTCTGTAGAAAAGAAGAAGAATAAGACCCACGGCGCTTGCAAAGAGAGCGATTGAATAACCCGCCAACTCGATAAGCCTTACATATGTATAAAGCCAGGCTACGCCAACAACAAAGAATATCTTGTTGTGTCTGAAGGCTTTGAAAATCCATGCAAATATCAGCGGGCAGACACATACCTGAGGGTAAATAAGGCTGTATCCGCCGACACCCTGCCTGAGGAATTCATATGTTGATTCATCATCGCGCACAAGCATTCTTGCAATGGTGTGGTCTTCAATAAGCAGAGTGAATGTTTTATAATTCCAGATTGTCAGAAGAATAAGAACAATCGGAACAATTCCCGAAAGCTCGTCCCATTTGTCGTCATAGAAATAGGTCATCATAAAACAGATAACGAGCATTATCAGCGCAATTTGTTTGATCAGGTTTGAAAAACTGTATTTTTCAATATAAACAACAGCCATAACCGCTATCAGGAATATGATTGCCCCCAGTTGTTCTTTACCCAAAGTGATGGGGTTTTCTCTGATAAACCATATTGCAACCCACAAAACAGCGCAGGCGAGCGCAACAATTCTGTAGATTGTGTCAACCTGCATAGGAGGAGAAACAGTCCATATGATAAGATAAAGCACGGCAACTTTCTGAATAAGACCGAGCGAGAATCCGTTTTTGAACATAATTTTCCTCCTTTCTTTTTTATTTCAGCAGAGTTTCTGTTTGCTGAATGAATGATTCATAGTGGAATGTGTTATCAAGCGATTCGGAACTTGTTTTATTTTCGATTCTGTGAAGCATTGCGTCGGCGATGCATTCGGTTTTCGTATCTTTAAGAAGATTTCCTCTGCCGCTTTTTTTGATATATTCGCCAACATTGCTCACATCCGTTGTTATAATCGGAACACCGCAGGTGAAGCTTTCCGCAAATTTGGTGGGGAAGCCCGCATTGTTGCGCTTATCGGAGCGGCGAATGAAAATATAACAGTCACAGCCGAGAACATATTTTATTGTTTCTGCGTGAGAAAGTCTGCCCGTAAAAGTGATTTTGTTGCGGACATTTTTCGGAATAAAACAATCGGGATAAATATTTCTGAAATCATCTTCAGTTATGCCGATTATGCGAAGATGAGTGTTCTTTTTATTGATGTTGCAGAATGCCTCAACAACTTTATCGAGGCTTTCTTTGTTGCCGTCGGGGATGCCCGCAAAGCAGAATTCGAATATACCTTCGTGATTTTCGGGCGTCTGATGCCAGATTTCATCGTTTATATCAACAAGAGGCGGAATAACAGCAAGCTTTTTTGCTTTTTTATATTTCTTTTCCATCATTCGGCTTACGGCAATGATTCCGTCGGCAACTTTATGAGCAAAATTGCTTATGAGAATTTCATCGAATGCTTTGAAAATTCTTTTGGGAAGTGAACCGTCAGTATCTTTTGTCCATTCCGTGCAATCGTATAAAACCTCAATGTTTCTTTTTGAAAAAACTTTTTTTGCCTTAAGCAGAGTGAACATCGGAACGTTATAAAGAATTATTTTGCAAACATTGCCGCATTCTTTTGCAACGGTTTCGATATGTTCGACGCTCAGCATATGCCCAAGCCACTGCTTTGTTGATTCGGGATGTGCGTGTTCAAACATATTTTCGCATCCTGCAACCGCCCGCAAGCCGTTGAATCTTTCATCGGACGGTGCGGCGCCGATGAACACCGTGTTATAGCCGAGCTTACTGAATATTTTTCCGTTTGAAACAACTCTGTTTGCCGCCGCACTCTTATCGGGCAGAATGAATCCGCCGTAATAAATTATCGTACCTTTGCTCATAAATTTTCCTTATACCATTCAATGGCAGCTTCAATTCCTTTTTCAAAACTCCAGTCGGGGTCATAGCCGAGAAGTTCTTTTGCTTTGGAAATATCGGCGTTGCTGTGTTTGATATCGCCTGCTCTGTCGGGGCCGAAATTCGGCTCGATATCAACGCCGAGAGCCTTGGTCAGGCCGTAGTAAATATCAATAAGATATTCTCTGCCGCCGAAGGCGATGTTATATGCTTCGCCTGCAGCTTCGTGGGGAGCAAGGCAAGCTTTGAGGTTTGCCTCAATAACATTTTCGATATATGTGAAGTCACGGCTCTGCTTGCCGACACCGTTGATGGTGGGAGTTTCGCCGTTGAGAAGCATTTTTATAAATTTTGGAATAACTGCGGCATATGCGCCGTCGGGAGTCTGACGTCTTCCGAAAACATTGAAATAGCGCATACCGTAGGTGTCGAGACCGTAGTGCTTTGTGTATTGCTTTGCCCATTCTTCGTCGCATCTCTTTGTGAGCGCATAAGGGGAGAGAATGTTGCCTTCTCTGCCTTCTTTTTTGGGAAGATTGGGCTCATCGCCGTAAACTGATGATGATGAAGCATAGACAAACTTTTTAACATTATTCTGACGTGCGGCTTCAAGCATATTGAGAGTGCCGCTGATATTATTTGCGCAGTAAAAAAGAGGCATTTCAATGCTTCTGGGCACGCTTCCCCATGCCGCCTGATTGAGCACATAGTCAACGCCCTCGCAAGCTTTCATACAAACATCAAGGTCTTTGATATCGCCCTTGATGAATTCATAATCGGGGTTTGAGAGAAACATATCAACGTTTTTCTGCGAGCCTGTTGATAAATCGTCAAGGCAACGCACTCTGTATCCCATTTCAAGAATGGCTTCGCATATGTTTGAGCCTATAAAGCCCGCACCGCCTGTTACAAGGAAAAGTGAGTTTTCGGGAAAAACAAGATGTCTGTAACCCATTATTAAAGCCTCCAGTACTGATAGCCTGCTTCTGTATATGTTTTTCTGTTGAGCACGCCCTTGACGTCAACGATAACCTTGCCTGAGTTATCTCCGTTTGCAAACATTGCATCGATATCGCTCATTGAGAAATTCATAAACTCGGTGTGACCCACCGCAATAATTACCGCATCCATATCTTTAACGGTGTTGATATCAATAAATTCAATGCCGTAGTGCTGTTTGCCTTCTTCGGCATCTGCAACGGGGTCGGCAACAACGGGAGTTATGCCGTATTCGCCGAGTTCGTTCATTATATCGATAACCCTTGTGTTTCTTGTGTCAGGGCAGTTTTCTTTGAATGTGAAGCCGAGGATTGCAACCTTTGCATCTTTAACATTCTTGCCTGCGGTAATGAGCTTTTTAACAACATTTTCTGCAACGTATTTGCCCATATCGTCGTTGATTCGTCTGCCTGCAAGAATAACCTGGCTGTGGTAGCCGAGCTGTTCGGCTTTGTATGTGAGGTAATAGGGGTCAACGCCGATGCAGTGACCGCCGACAAGACCGGGGAAGAATTTGAGAAAGTTCCACTTTGTGCCCGCAGCTTCAAGAACAGCCTTTGTATCAATGCCCATCTTGTTGAAGATGATTGAGAGCTCGTTCATAAATGCAATGTTGATATCACGCTGGCTGTTTTCGATAACCTTTGCGGCTTCTGCAACCTTGATGCTTTCTGCGCGGTGAACACCTGCGTCAACAACAAGTTCATAAACTTTTGCAACAACATCGAGGGTTTCTTCATCCATACCCGAAACGATTTTCACGATTGTTTCAAGTCTGTGCACCTTGTCGCCGGGGTTGATTCTTTCGGGCGAATAGCCGATTTTGAAATCAACGCCGCACTTAAGACCCGATTCCTTTTCAAGAATGGGGATGCAAACATCTTCTGTTACACCGGGGTATACCGTTGACTCATAAACAACGATTGAGCCTTTGGTAAGATTTCTGCCGAGAATGCGGCTTGCGCCTTCAACGGGTGAAAGGTCGGGTGTGTGGTCATCGTTAACGGGAGTGGGCACTGCAACGATATGGAATTTTGCTTCGCGGAGCTTTGATTCATCCGAGGTGAATTCAACAGCTGTGTTCTTTATTGCTTCATCGCCAACTTCGAGAGTGGGGTCGATACCGCTTTTGTAAAGCTCGATTTTCTTTGAGTTGAGGTCATATCCGATAACGTCAACTTTTTTGGCAAAAGCAACAGCTATGGGCATACCGACATAGCCGAGACCGACGAGTGAGATTTTTTCTTCTTTTGCAACTATTTTTTCATAAAGATTCTTAAACATAATTTATTTCCCCTTACTTACACAAAGCGTTTATTTTTTCAAGATAAGCTTCAATAACTTTTTTGCGCGAGAAATTTGATTTTATATATTCTCTGCCTTTTTCGCCCATTG
>JAZLBI010000087.1:0-1612 GCA_045613625.1 Acutalibacteraceae bacterium
CAATCTATTACGGTGAAGAACTCAATAACTCAAATCTTAACTCTTGTTTCCCTTCACTTGACTACAATCAGCCGCCTTATTATTCGGTAATCATGTCAACAGAGGTTCCCAGTTGCGGCGGCGAGATAGCTGTCCCTGAAAAGGAATACTATGTGCTCACAACATTCTATATCGGCGGATATGAGCTTCCCGCAGCTGATGAATTCAAGGTTGTATATGACGGTAAAGAAATTCCCTATTATAATTTCAATTCATATAAGCCCAGCGACAGTGCATATTATCTTTATAAACATGGCGGTAACGGCAAAGCAATGTGCATTATAAGAATCAAACTCGGCGATTCTGTAACTCTTGGCACAGACGTTAACGTTATAAACGGAAAGACGTCTGCTTCAAGTGCAGTTATCGGTAATGCAATAACAATCACAGCAGATCAGATTGACGGCAAGATTTTTTATTGTTGGAATATCACAGGCGCAACCCCCGAAGATTATTATGATTCCGAAACAACATTCACAATGGGTGTTTTCAACGTTACTGCAGAAGCGGTTTACAAAGATTGTGAATGCAAATGCCATCAGGGCGGTATTGCAGGTTTCTTCTGTAAGATTGTTCTTTTCTTCCAGAAGCTTTTCGGCAATAATCTTGTCTGCGAATGCGGAGCAGAACACTGAAATTGAATGTTTTATCAGACGGCAGAGAAATCTGCCGTCTTTTTTAAAAAACTGCACTAAAGTACGATGAAAAGCCTAAAATATATGATATAATGATACTTGTAAAAAAATCGGCAAACGGATGTGATGTTATGAAAGATTTCAGTAATGTAAAATTCAAATGGACTTTCCGTGATTATCAGCAGGCGGTGCTTGATAATTCGCCCAAGCATCTTAAAGATAAAAGAATCCATATCGTTGCCGCACCGGGCAGCGGCAAAACAATTCTCGGTCTTGAACTTGTCCGCAGGCAGAATGCACCTGCGCTCGTTATGTCACCCTCTGTTACAATCCGTCAGCAGTGGGGCGAAAGATTTGTTGAAGCATATCTTCCCGAAACGGAAAACCCCGATGAATATATTTCTTATTCGCTCACAAAACCGAAGCTGATAACCTCGATAACTTATCAGGCACTCCACGCCGCTTTCACAAAATCCGTTATGGAATCCGAAGCGTATGAAGATGAATTTGAAGCCGAAGAAACGCAGGATTTCAGTAATTTTGATTTGCTTTCGGAAATCAAAAAGGTAGGTATAAAAACAATCTGCCTTGATGAAGCGCATCACCTCAAAAGCGAATGGCAGAAGGCTCTCGAAAAGTTTGTTGCAATGGTTGGTACGGATGTAACAATTATAGCTCTCACCGCAACTCCGCCTTATGACAGCGCACCTGCCGAATGGAACAGATATCAGACCCTCTGCGGTGATATTGACGAAGAAATTTTCGTTCCTCAGCTTGTTATGCAGAAAACTCTCTGCCCCCATCAGGACTATATATATTTCAGCTATCCGACAGCGGAGGAATCACAGATACTTGCAAATTACAAGGCAAAAGCCGCAGCCATTACCGATGAAATAATCAAAAGCGGTCTGCTTTCAAAGGCTTTGCAGGCTTCAAAT
>JAZLBI010000088.1:0-2905 GCA_045613625.1 Acutalibacteraceae bacterium
ATTTCGTATGTAATCTGTTCACCGTTAAACCACGCGGGAGATTCGAATTCCTGAACACCCGCCTTGGTTACATATGCGGTGTGGATTGAACCCGTATGCGTGTTTTCTGTTGTTATAACTATTTTCTTACCCGCTTTTGATTCAACCTGAAGATAAGGCGTAAGCTGAGCATTATAAGGAACAAAAAGAGTTATTTTCTTCTTCATACGAAAACTTTTGCCTTCATAATCTTTGCTGTTTTTATAAGACTTCAGCCCGAAATCTTTGAACATTGGTATATCACGGGTAAAAATCTCTCCCCAACAACCTTCGCCGCCGAGCGAATATTCCGTTGCTTTTTCCCAAGCTGAAAAATCATAGCCGTGCTTATACCAATCAGATATTTCGGCTCTTGAATCATAATATACGTTGCTTTCGGGAAGCCTGTAGTTCGGTTGCAGTTTACCCGTATCTTCTTTGAATGCGGGGTTTTTCATAACGCTCCAGCTGCTGTCTGAAAGAATGCTTATATCCCCGTTTTCGGCTTCAAAAAGCAAGCCGCCCTGCCCCGCATCCGAGCTTGAATAGCTTGCTTCGTTTCCCCAATACCAGACAAGAACGCTGATAAGATTTTCGCCCTGAACAAGATAAGGAGAAACATCAATTTCGTCGCAGTAGCAGCCAGTTGGCGAAGGGCCTCTTTTGAGCCCGCCTTCACGAACTGCACAAACTCCGTTTATATAAAGCCAATATTTATTTTCAGCCGCAATTGTTGCAACAAGTTTTTCGGGAACATCCGAAACAGTTATCTTTTTGTTGAAGCAAAGCCAGGCATTCTTGCTGTCCTTCTCGCTGTCAAGCCATATCCATTTTGCTTTAAAATTGCTTTTCAGAATTCTTTTATATTCCATTTTTTGCACCTTCCGAAAAAACTTAATGAATCAATCCCATTCTGCACCTGTTACCGTATCCATATCGATACCCTTTGTCTCGTTTGTTTTCCTGAACAAAACAACCAATGCGGCAACAAAGCCGGGAACGAGCAGACAAAAAGCAACCGTGCCGATAACTCCGTTGCCCAGAATCATGGTAAGCGGAAGGCTTACAATATATGAAACCGCGACGCCGATTGCAGTTACAATAAACTGAGCGGACATTGTTGATGAACGCAGATTTGTGGGCGAAGATTCACCTATCATCATAATGAGAACATCGTTTGTTGAATAATAGCTTCCGACAAATGCGCCGCAAAGGAAGCCGACAAGCGATTCGTTCCAAGCCATTTTTGAGCCGACAGAGAAAGCAACAAAAGCAAGAAGGCAATTAACGGCGGTTGTTATTGCCGCTGTTTTTCTGCCCTTTGAATCCGAAACAAATCCCATTATCACCTGAGATACCGCACATCCTAACGGGAACATAAACAATGCTGCCGTTACGGGGCCCGTGCTCACAAAATTCAGAACACTTTCACCTATTTCGGCAAAAGTTCCGTTTGAAACATAGTTTTCGGCATAACCGTAGGTCATTATTGTTTGATAATCTATCGAGCCGATAAATCCGATATTCGCAAGAGCAGTTGTTATATAAAGCCAGCGGAGCTGTTTATGCTTAACGGCGAACCTGAGCGCATGAATAAGACCGCCCTGAGCATTCTCTGAGCTTTTCTTCGTCTTTTCGGCTTCACGCTCTTCATCGGTCATTTTAAGATAACGAAGGCGCGAATCAATAAACGAATCGGTTTCTCTTGCGGTTAAAAGAGCGATAAAACAGGTTACAACGCCGACAACGGCGGGTATGAAATAAACATTTCTCCATTCACCCGCATTCTGCATAAGTCTTTCTCTGAGAAAAGGAACAAGCATAACGGACATATTGGCAAAAAACTTGATTGTTGAATAAACTCTCGCTCTGTGTTTTGACGGAGAAGATTCCATGATATAAACAACATGCATATCATGCGGAATAAAGAACTGAACAAGGCAAGCACCGACAAAATAAAGCAACAGATTTCTTGAAAGGAAGATAACAAGCATTGCAAAGCTCATTCCGAAGGTGTTTACAATAAGGAAGAGTTTTCTTCCCCATCTGTCCGCAAGAGGTCTGTAAAGCAGACCGAGAGCCTGAAACGGAACAACAAGAATCGAAAGAGCGTTGAGCCAGCCAACAGAGCCCTCGCCGAACTTCGCAAACAAGTCATTCGCAATCTCAGTTTTCATAAGAGTGTTAATCTGAGACGCAATTTCATCCGTTGCATAAATCAGAGCAATGATAAACACAAGATAGATGAAATACATATTCCTTTTGGGGCGAGCTTTTTCACGCTCCCATTTTGCGATTTCTTTTTCCCTTTTCAATTGCATTTTCTGCAGTTTTTCCGCAGTCATAACCATAAGCAACACCCCTACCTGAATAATATAATTTGATTATAACATATCATATAAAAAAATCAACTCGGAACACACGAAGCATTCCGAGTTTTAAATTTATTTTTTTGAAACTATTTCTTCATAGAGCGCCTTGGTTGCCTCATCATTTTCTGCGTTGATGACAAGAATGTTTTCTCCGCTTTTTATAACAATACAGGTTTTGCATTTGCCGTAAGTGTAGCGGGTGTATGCACCGAATTCTTCATTTTCAAACGTACCCATAAGAAGCCTTGCAGAGCTGAATCCCCAGACTCTTATTCCGTCAACATTTTCGCAGATGCTGATTTCATCTATATCCGCATATTCAACAGTTAAATCGTCCCAGAAATCGGCAACAATTTCAATGGAGGTTTCGTTGCAGACAACATCGATATCCCCGACCACCATCAAACCTGCAACAGCAACAGAAATAATCACAGGCATCACAACGGAAATTATTGCGGCTGTGCGGTTCTTTTTATTTTTTTCGGGTTTATTTTCAGCGGAAATCTCACCGTTTT
>JAZLBI010000089.1:0-14611 GCA_045613625.1 Acutalibacteraceae bacterium
AATTCTTCCCTTGGGCAAACCGCCGATACCCGTTGCGGCATCAAGTGTTATCGAACCAGTTGAAACAGCGGCAACATTCATACCGGTGTTTTCGCCCAATCTCATAATAGTTCCCTTGCCGTATTGCTTTTCAATCTGAGCAAGAGCTGTTTCAAGTGCTTTTCTTTTATCTGCCATTATTTTAACCTCCAAACAGTCACAAACAAATGTTCTATCGATATTGTATAACATATTTACAAAAAAAGCAAGCGTTTTTTTAAAATTATTTATTTTTTCAATAACTTTTGAAAAAAATAAAAAAAAGCTTGCATTTTATTGAAAAGTCTGCTAATATATCATCTGTTAATGACTAAAAAGGAGGTTGAGGCACATGGCAAAATGCGATTACTGCGGTAAGGACGTTGCATTCGGCATCAAGGTTTCCCATTCACACAGAAGATCAAACAGAACATGGAAGCCCAATGTAAAAAGAGTTAAGGCCGTTGTTAACGGTACTCCCAAGAGAGTATATGCTTGCACACGCTGCCTTCGCTCGGGTAAGGTTACAAGAGCCGTTTAATGAAGACGCATGATTAAGAGACTGCATTCAGCAGTCTCTTTTTCTTTGTGTATTTGTTCGAATAATATTTATAATGTAATATAATTTTATTTAAAAAGATACTTTATTTTTCATTTATAATTGTGTATAATAAAATGAAATGTTAAAAATCATAAAACGGAGTTGTAAAATGAGTTATTCTGTAAATTTATCAGCTTTTAAATCCATATTTGCCGTTCCCACGGAAATTGTTGATAAGCATATACGCCTCGCCAATGAGCATCAGCTCAAAGTTTTGCTCTGGATTCTCAGAACTTCACCCGATAACCCCGATATCAGCAAAATGTGTGAAGCTTTAAAAATTGATATAAACGATGCTTATGATTATCTTCAATATTGGATTCTTACAGGTGTATTGAAGAGCGAAGGCGAATCAACAGTCACATCGACTGCTGACAATGAAACAGATGAAAAAATTGTTTTACCCGAGAAAAAAGCTGTCACAGCAAAGCCTGAGGTTTCGATAACTCCGTCAAAACCTTCAAGCGCAGAAATCGCAACAAGGCTTGATGAATCGCCCGAAATCGGTCATCTTTTCAACGAAGCACAAGTTAAACTCGGCAGAACAATCGGTTATGACGGTCAGTGCACCCTTCTTCTTCTTCATGACCATTACGGACTTCCCGCCGAAGTTATATTTATGATGATTGATTATTGTGTTTCAATCGGGAAGTCAAACTACGGATACATAGAAGCGGTCGGCAAAGATTGGGGAACAAGAGAAATTGATACCCTCGACAAAGCAGCAGAACAGATTTCAATTTTAAGAAACACCAACAATGTTTGGAAAGCTTTTTCGGCATATGCCGGAATAACCAATCCCCGCCCGACAATGAAGCAGGCAGAATATCTCAGAAGATGGAGCGACGAATTCAAATTCAATAACGAAATGATTTTTCTCGCCTATGAAGAAGCGGCAAATCACACAACAAAACTCAGTTACAACTACATTAATAAAGTTCTTTCAACATGGCACGAAAAAGGGTACAAAACGCCTGCAGATGTTGAAAAAGGAAAAGAAGAAGCGCCGCAAAACACGCATTCAAAAACCAAACTTTCTCAAAGCACCAAAGCATCATACGATCTTGATAAATTCGAGGAACATTCGTTGCACGGCGAATTAAAATACGAAAGGAAGAAAAAAGGATGAGCTACAGCAAATCAACCCTTTCAAAAGCAACACAAATACTTGAAAGCAGACGAAATAAAGCTCAGAGAATTCAGATGGCAAGAAATCTTGAAGTGACCGAAAAGATTCCCGCTATTGCAAAATACCAGGCTCAGCTTTCAGAAACAGGGCTTTCGGTTGTTAAAGCCATCGGAATGGGCAGCGATGCAAAAGAATATATCGAACAGCTTTCCAGCCTTAATCTTTCTGTTCAGGAAAGCATAAAAAAACTTCTTGTTGAAAACGGATACTCCGAAAACTATCTCGAAACGCCATACACTTGCCGGGAATGCAATGACAGCGGATTTGTCGGAGGATATATTTGCAAATGCCGAAAAGAAATTCTCAAAGAACTTGCCAAGAAAGAACTTGCGAATGTTTCACAGAGCGATAAATGCAGTTTTGATAATTTCAATCTTGATTATTACCCCGAGCCCGTTGATACCGACCTCGGCGTTTCACCAAGAAAAAGAATGGAAAACATTCTTGAATACTGCAAATGTTATGCAGAAGATTTTGACAAAGATTCAGAAAGCTTATATATGCACGGTTCAACCGGCCTCGGCAAAACACATCTTTCTCTCGCAATTGCAAATATTGTTGCCGAAAACGGTTTCAGAGTCATTTACGACACAGCGCACAATCTTCTTTCATCACTCGAAAGAGAGAAATTCAGTTATTCCAACACAGGTGAAACAGAAAAAGAAATACTTGACTGTGATTTGCTTATTATTGATGATCTCGGGTCAGAATTCACATCGCAGTTTACCGTTTCGTCAATTTATAACATTATAAACACAAGAATTAACCGCTCAAAGCCGGTGATAATCAGCACTAATCTTACAGTCAGTGAACTTGAAGCAAAATATTCGCAAAGAGTAACTTCAAGAATAATCGGAAACTATGTTTCTCTTCGTTTTGTAGGAAACGATATAAGACAGTTAAAAAAAGATTTTTAAGGAGAATTAAATGGATATCATTCAGCAGTTAACAACTCTGTTCGGTCTTCAGACCTGGCAGGTTGAAAACACGGTTAAACTTATCGACGAAGGAAATACCATCCCTTTCATTGCAAGATACAGAAAAGAAGCTCACGGCACGCTTGATGATCAGGTTATAAGAGAGCTTTCGGAAAAACTTGAATATCTCAGAAACCTTGAAAAAAGACGAGAAGAAGTGCGTTCTTCAATCGAAGCTCAGGAAAAGCTTACTGATGAAATTGCTCAAGCTCTTGTCAACGCTCAGACTCTTGCTGAAATTGAAGATATTTACAGACCCTTCCGCCCCAAAAGAAAAACAAGAGCATCGGTTGCCAAAGAAAAAGGCCTTGAACCTCTTGCAGACATTATCTACGAACAAAACAAAAACACTCCCTCCCCCATTGAACTTGCAGCTGAATACATCAACCCCGAAAAAGGCGTTGAAACCGCAGAAGATGCTCTTAAGGGCGCAATGGATATTATTGCAGAAAACATTTCTGATAATGCCGATATTCGCCGCAGACTCAGAAATCTTTTCAGTGTTATCGGCGTTCTGACAACAACTGCTACAGACAAGGATGCAGACAGCGTTTATACAATGTATTATGAATACAGCGAACCTGTTAACAAAATTGCAGGTCACAGAGTTCTTGCTGTTGACCGAGGAGAAAAAGAAAAATTCCTTAAAGTCAGCGTAACGCTTGATGCCGTAAAAGCTGCTAATGTTATAACAAGTGTAACTCTTAATCCACAGGGTTCACCTTCAACAGAAACAGTTCGCGAAGCAGGTGAAGATGCATATAACAGACTGATTTATCCTTCAATCGAAAGAGAAATCAGAAGCATGCTCACAGATAACGCTGCAGCAAATGCGATCAAGGTTTTTGCGCTTAACACAAAAGAGCTTCTTCTCGCTCCTCCCGTTAAGGGCAAGGTTGTTATCGGCCTTGACCCCGGCTACAGAACAGGCTGCAAAGTTGCAGTTGTTGCGCCCACAGGCAAAGTGCTCGACACAGGTGTTATATATGTTACTCACTCCGAAGCTCAGAGAAACCAGGCAAAAGAGCTTATAAAGAAGCTGATTGCAAAGCATTCCGTTAACTGTATTTCAATCGGTAATGGAACAGCTTCAAAAGAAACGGAAATTTTTGCAGCAGAAGTTCTTCGTGAAATCAAAGCAGATGTTTCATATATGGTTGTCAGCGAAGCAGGTGCATCGGTATATTCCGCATCAAAGCTTGCAGCCGCTGAATTCCCACAGTATGATGTATCTCTCAGAAGCGCTGTTTCAATTGCGCGCCGTTTACAGGATCCTCTTGCTGAGCTTGTTAAAATCGATCCCAAAGCAATCGGTGTTGGCCAATATCAGCACGATATGCCCCCAAAAGAGCTTGATGCGGCGCTTGACGGCGTTATTGAAGATGCAGTTAACTCTGTTGGCGTTGACCTTAACACAGCATCCGCTCCCCTTCTTTCGAGGGTATCTGGCATAAATTCAACAGTTGCAAAAAATATTGTTGAATTCAGAGATGAAAACGGGGAATTCAAAGAGCGTTCACAGCTCAAAAAAGTTCCTAAACTCGGCGCAAAAGCTTTTGAACAGTGCGCAGGTTTCCTCAGAGTTCCCGAAAGCAAAAATGTTCTTGATAACACCGGTGTTCATCCCGAAAGCTATTCGGCAGCAAAAGAACTTCTCAAGCTTTGCGGTTATTCTCTTGACGATATCGGAACAGAAAAAATTTCTGAAATCAGAAGCAAGGTTGAACTTCTCGGCGAAGAATCTGTTGCAGAAAAACTCGGAATCGGTGTTCCCACACTTAAAGATATTGTTAAAGAGCTTATTCAGCCTGCAAGAGACCCCAGAGATGAACTTCCTCCCCCCATGCTCAGAACCGATGTTATGGATATGAGCGATCTTGTTCCCGGCATGGAACTTAAAGGAACAGTCAGAAATGTTACTGATTTCGGAGCTTTCATTGATATCGGCGTTCATCAGGACGGCCTTGTTCATATTTCACAGATAACAAACAAATTTATAAAGCATCCCTCAGAAGTTCTTAAAGTCGGCAATGTTGTTACTGTTTGGGTAATTGCTGTTGATGTTGCAAAAAAGAGAATTTCGCTTACAATGAAAGAACCTAAAAAGCAGGAGAACAATTAAAATGGCAGATAAATTCAGACAGGATTTAACAAAAGGAAGCGTCGGAAAGCAGCTTATGAAATTTGCGATTCCGTTTCTCCTTTCAAATCTTCTTCAGGCATTATATTCAGTTGCCGATATGATTATTGTTGGCAGACTTTACGGCACTGTTGGAATAACAGCCGTTAATATTGGCAGCCAGATTAACATTCTTGTAACAGGTGCAGCTCTCGGTCTTGCAGTTGGCGGAACGGTTCTTATCGCTCAATACGGCGGTGCGAAAAAGTTTGACGAACAAAAGAAATCAATCGGAACACTTTTCACGGCATATATGATTCTCAGTGTTATTTGCACGGTTGTTATGCTCCTTCTCGGCACTACGCTTCTCGAAATATTAAAAACACCAGAAATAGCAATGAAGGACGCGGAAGATTATTATAATATTTGTATGTCAGGTCTTGTTTTTATGTTTGCATACAATGTTATCAGCGCAATTCTGCGAGGCATGGGCGATTCAAAAAGACCCCTTTATTTTGTTCTTATAGCAACAATCGTAAACATAATCGGCGATATTATTCTTGTTGGTCCGTTTAATATGGGCGCAGCAGGCGCAGCGTATGCAACGGTTTTTGCGCAGGCACTCAGTGTTATTCTTTCAATTATTTACCTTGCAAAAAATCAATTCTTCAGCGGTTTCAAAAAGAGCGATTTTAAAATCGACAAAGAAAAACTTATAATGCTTCTCAGAATCGGTTTGCCTTCATCCGTTCAGCAGGTTGTTGTTTCTTTTTCATTTCTTACACTTACCGCTCTTGTCAACTCGCTCCCCAATGCCGATATAGCATCTGCTTGCCAGGGAATCGGCGGCAAGGTTAACTCCTTTGCAATTCTTCCCGCGCTTGCAATGAGCAGCGCCGTGTCTTCAATGGCGGGCCAGAACATCGGCGCAGGCGAATTTGAAAGAGCTAAAAAAACTATGGTGACGGGAATGGGCATCGCCTTTGCAATTTCTGTTTTCGTGTTCATAATTGTTCAGGTTTTCCCCGAATTTATAATTTCACTTTTTGATACTAACAAAGAAGTTATCTCGCTCGGAAAAGAATATCTTCGTTTCATTGCTCTGGATTATGTTTTTGTTCCGTTTGTGTTCTGTATGAACGGACTTGCAATCGGAGCAGGATACACGAACTTTGCTCTTTTCAACGCTTGCTTCAGTTCAATTCTTGTCAGAGTTCCGTTTGCATATCTTGTTGTTCATTTCACCGAACTCGGATTCAACGGCATCGGTCTTGCAACGGGTCTGGCTTCTCTTGCATCTGTTTTTGTCGGCATTATTTTTGTTCTCAGCAACAAATGGAAAAAGCCTAAAATCAAAATATAATTATATTGACAAATCATTTATTAAATGATAAAATTTAGTTGTAAAATATAGAGGTTTGCCGTAACTGACGGAATTATGCAGAGCACTGCAGAGGAGCGGTTAACCGGGTATTTATGCCGACCGTCTGGGCAGTCTTATCCGCAGGATAGGGCTGCCTTATTTATTTGAAAGGATGAAAAAATATGGGCATTTATGAAATTAACAACATCGGCGAGCTTATCAAGGATAACACATATGTCGGCAGAGGCATTGTTATCGGCAAAAGCGCAGACGGCAAAAAAGCTGTTACCGCTTATTTCATTATGGGAAGAAGCGAAAACAGCAGAAACAGAGTATTCATCAAAGAAGGCGACGAAATAATCATTCATCCCTTTGATGCTTCAAAGGTTGAAGACCCTTCACTCATTATCTACGCACCCGTAAGACAGATAAACAACAATCTTATTGTTACAAACGGCGATCAGACTGATACTGTTTATGATTTCATCAAAGACGGCAAAACTTTCGAGCAGGCTCTTGAAACCCGTGAATTCGAACCCGATATGCCGAATTTCACACCCCGTATCAGCGGTATGATGACTTTTGCAAACGGTGATTTCACATATAAAATGAGCATTCTCAAGAGCGCAGACGAAAACGGCTCAGCTTGCAACAGATATACATTCAGCTATGCTCCCCTTGCAGGTCTCGGTCATTTTATTCACACATATAACCATGACGGAAACCCCATCCCCACATTCACCGGCGAGCCCGAAAGAGTTGCAATTCCTGATGACATCGACGAATTCACAAATCTTCTTTGGGAAAACCTCAACGAACAGAACAAGATTTCACTTTATGTTCGTTATATCGACCTTGAAAGCGGCGAATACGACAGCAGAATGATAAACAAGAATAAATAAGGAGAACGTTATGAAAGAATTCGAACTTAAATACGGCTGTAACCCCAACCAGAAGCCTGCCAAGATTTATATGGCAGACGGTACCGAGGTTCCCATCGAAATTCTCAGCGGCAGACCCGGTTATATCAATTTCCTTGATGCTTTCAACAGCTGGCAGCTTGTCAAGGAGCTTAAAGAAGCTCTCGGAATGCCCGCTGCAACATCATTTAAACACGTAAGCCCCACTTCTGCAGCGGTAGGCATCAAAATGAGCGATACACTCAAGAAGGCTTGTTTTGTTGACGATATTGAAGGTCTTGACGATTCACCCCTTGCAACCGCTTATGCAAGAGCAAGAGGAACAGACCGTATGAGCTCATTCGGCGACTGGATTGCTCTTTCAGATGTTTGTGATGTTACAACAGCAAAGCTTATCAAAAGAGAAGTTTCAGACGGCGTTATCGCTCCCGGTTATGAGCCTGAAGCTCTTGAAATTCTCAAGAGCAAGAGAAACGGTAACTATAACATTGTTAAGATTGACCCTGATTTTGTTCCCGCTCCCGTTGAAGTAAAGCAGGTTTACGGCATCACTTTTGAGCAGGGCAGAAACAACTTTGAAATCAACAATGCTCTTCTCGAAAACATTGTTACAGCTAACAAAGAAATGCCCGAAAGCGCAAAACGCGACCTCATTATTTCACTTATCACACTCAAATACACACAGTCAAACTCGGTTTGCTATGCAGTAGACGGTCAGGCAATCGGCGTTGGTGCCGGTCAGCAGTCAAGAATCCATTGCACAAGACTTGCAGGCAACAAAGCTGATATCTGGCATCTCAGACAGCACGAAAAAGTGCTCAACCTCCCCTTCCTTGACACAGTCGGCAGACCTGACAGAGACAACACAATCGATGTTTATATCTCAGATGAATACGAAGATGTTCTTGCAGACGGCGTTTGGCAGACTCTCTTCTCAGAGAAACCCGAACCCTTCACCAAAGAAGAGCAGAAGGCATATCTTGCAACCATCAAGGGCGTTGCTCTCGGCAGCGATGCATTCTTCCCCTTCGGCGACAACATCGAAAGAGCTGCAAAGAGCGGTGTAACATACATTGCAGAACCCGGCGGCTCAATCCGTGACGATAATGTTATCGGTGCTTGCGATAAACACGGTATGGTAATGTGCTTCACAGGCATGAGACTTTTCCATCATTAAAACAAAATTTAAAAGCCCGCAGATTTTTCTGCGGGCTTTTATTTATATTATTATCTCTTCGATGGAACGTTTCGGAACATAATGAACTCCGTTTTCATCCCTGTAATATGCTGTTGAGCCGTTTTCAGGCAGATCAACAATTTTCACAGTTTCTTTCGGTTCTCCTAATGCAATAACAAGCTCAACGGAAAATCTGTTAAGGTCAATATCAAATTCTTCCGCAAGTTTATCACGCTTTATGCTTCCGAACATACATCCGCCAAGCCTTTTTTCACAAGCGCCGAGAAGAATAGTCTGAGCTGCAATTCCAACATCAATGGGTTTATTATTGCTTATCGATGTGTCACACAGAATAATGATGTATGCCGAAGGTCTTTCGCCGTCTTCAGGCCCTTTCCATTCTTTGAGAAGGCCTGCCCATGCAAGATTGTCAAACACTTTTTGATTATCAGCTTCATCGTTTACGATTTTGTATTTGAGAACCTGAAAATTAACCGATGACGCTGTTGTTCTTGCAAGGTCAACAAGTTCTGTCAAAACATTCCTTTCAATCTTTTTATCCTGATAAAACCTTCTGTATGAACGGTTATTTAAAACAAGATCTTTTAACATAAAATCACATCTCCTTGATTTTGATTATATCCTATACAGCATAGAAATTCAATAAAAATAACAAAATCGCAAATAATAATACGAATTGTAATTCAACCACTGTTGTTTTTAACAAAAAACACAGCTAATATAATAAGATAGTATATTTATTTTACAAACCACTTGAATTAACGAAAAACATTTTGTATAATGTAATAAAGAAATTCGTATAAAGCAAAATAAAAAAATACAAAAAGTAATCTAAGGATGTGTGCAGGTTGAAAAAATTACTTTGCGTTATATTTTCAATAGTATTCTTTTTATCCGCTTGTATATATACTTTTGCGGAATCGGCGCAGTTCAACGATAACGAAATATCGGCTGAAAAATTCGCATCCGCTGTCAGCGGAATGATAAACGCCGAAGAAGAATTGAAAGATTTGCCGGGAAGAGATAGATCATCAGAAGAAAATGATTTTAAAACTTCAAGATTAATTGTTAAAAGCAAATATAAAATAAACACTTATAACGCATCAACTTCAATAAGCGGTTTCAATGATCTTTGGGTGCTTCAATATTCATCACCCGCTGAAGCCGAAAAGGCATTTGAATATTATTCAAAACAAAAAAATGTTGAATTTGTTGAACCTGATAAAGAAATTTTTGCTCTTTCCAACGAAACAAACAATTATCCGTATAACAATATATCCGATGATTCAGAGTATCTCTCATGGGGTCCCGAACATATAGGAATCGATATTCTTAACAAACAACTTACCGACGACGGAACAGCATTAAACCAAACAATTGTTGCGGTTATTGATTCGGGCGTTGACCATGAGCATCCGTTCCTTCAGGGAAGAGTTTTGCCAACAAGAATAAACACAAGCTCAAGCGGAACAAGAAACAGCTCTATGGATGATAACGGCCACGGAACACAGGTTGCCGGCGTTATCGCAGACTGTTCTCTTAGCAACATATACATTCAGCCGTATAAAGTTCTTGACAGCAAAGGAAGAGGAACTTTGATTTCTCTTGCGGCAGGCATTAACTGTGCAGTCAATGATAAAGTTGATGTCATAAACATCAGCATTGGTTTTGAAGAAGAATCCGATATTCTGAAATCTGCAATTGACAATGCAGAAATGAATGATATTCTTGTTATAAGCGCAGCAGGAAACAACGGTTTAGACACGTTGTATTACCCCGCATCATACAAAAATGTTGTTAAAGTGTCAGCAATTAATGAATCAAATATCCTCACAAATTTCAGCACATACGGTAACGGTGTTGATTTTGCAGCACCCGGCATCAGAATAAAAACAACAACTCTCGGCGGAAACTACATCACCGCAAAAGGAACATCAATAGCTGCACCGTTTGTTTCGTCAATTGCTGCAGTAATAAGAGCTGTTATTCCCGATTCATCAATTGAAGATATATTGAATATTATGTCTGATTCGGCGATTCTTGTTAATGAGCATTCCCCTGAACTTAAATACGGAAACGGAATAATTCATGCTCCTCAATCTCCCATTGATTATGAATTAAAAGAAAAAACATCAACACCCTATTTTTCTCATAAAACTGCATTCAGTCTGACGGAGCTTGATATTCATATTTTCTGCGATACTGCAGATGCAGAAATTTATTACACAACAGACCGTTCGGTTCCATCGCGTTCAAATCCCGCTGCAATAAAATATGACGGAACACCCATTCACGCCTCTCAGACAATAGCGGTTATGGCTGTTGCGTATTCCGAAGGGAGATATCGTTCTTCTGTTTCTTCGTTTGGTTCAATCATCGCTCCCTACGCCCCGGAAAATTCACTTACCGTAGACTTTGACGGAACGCTTGTTGAATACACAGGAAATGCAACAAGCATAACCGTTCCCGAAACAGTAAACGGAATAACAGTTACTTCAATCGGCGAAAGAGCTTTTGCCGAAAAAAATATAACTGAGGTTATACTTCCCGATACGGTCACGGAAATAAAAAACGAAGCCTTCAAAGATTGCACACAGCTGAAAACAATTTTTGCAAGAAAAATAAAACAAATCGGGAACAGTGCTTTTGAAAATTGTATATGGATAAAAAATATGTTTCTGATGTCTGAACTCGAACACATCGGAGAATATTCTTTTGCATATGTCGGCAGCAAACAATATATGGTTACCGGTTCAACATTTGAGCTTCAATTAAAAAAGCTTAAATCCATTCCTGAAGGAGCCTTCAGAAACTCTGCGATTTCAAGAGCAATTCTCGGTTCTCTTTCCTCGATTGAAAAAAATGCTTTCTCAGAATGCAACCAGCTTGTTAATATTTTTATTGAAAGTATTCCAAATCTTTCAGATGGATGTTTCAAAGGATGCAAATCATTGGTTGATGCAGAAATCAAAGGGATAACCTATATTCCTGCATCCGCATTCAACAGTTGCGAGAATCTGATGGTTATAAATTTTCCGGATGCAAGGAACATAAACTCCAATGCATTTGAAAACTGCGTTTCACTCGTTGAAGTTAACCTGCCTTCCGCCGTAACGGTTTATTCAAATGCATTTAACGGTTGCCAAAAACTTAAAACACTCAATCTTCCGTCAATGAAATTTTTTGAACCTGAATTATATAATCAGAATTCATACTCCCCTCTTTTGCCCGAAAATCTTGAGGTGTTTTATGCTCCTTCAATGGAAAAAACCGTAGCCGATATGTTCAGAACATCACCTTATATCACAAACATACGTTTAAGCGGTGCAAAGGAATTTTCTGAAAACACATTCAGAGGATGTTACAATATTTATTCATTAATGATTGAAAGCGCTGAAACAATAAATAAAGGCACATTCAATGATTGCAAAATTGAATATATTGACGCACGAAATCTTATCACAACAGCCGATATGCCCGAAAACAGCGGAATTTTGCTTTCAAACAATTTTCTTGAATCAACAGATAAATCTGAAAGTCTTACCGTTTACGGCACCCCCGGAACATTTGTTGAGCGATATTCAAAGCTGAAAGGCTATAATTTTGTTGAAATTCCGTTGGTATATAAGCCTGTTCCTCAATATATAACAGAAAACAGTGAAACAATTTATGTGATTGCGGTTGGCTTTGATCTGACATATCAATGGTATTGGAACACTGTTTCTTCAACAACGGGCGGCACGCCGATTGAAGGCGCAACAGAAATGTCATACACATTCACTGAAAATGATACTGCCCCGTTTTATTATTGTGAAATAACACAAAACGATCTCGGAACAATTTCAAAAATAACAACTGATGTTATAACAAAAGATACCGTTCCTGCTGATTATACGGCATATAATGAAGCTGTAAAAAAGGCATCTGAAATTGACAGAGCTGTTTATTTGAGCACAGCAGAGCTTGACAGAGCGCTCTCTGTTGATGTTAGCGACAGATATTCATGCGAGCAAGACTTTGTTGATGCTCAGACAAAAGCGATTTATGACGCAATATCATCTTTAAAACTCAAAGTTATTGACTCTGTTGATGTTTTTGCATCTGAGACCCGTTTGACATTATTTGAAGAAACAAGAATAATCACTGTGTTAAATCCAAAAGATGTTCAATATAAAGATATCGAGTATATTTCCGAAAACGAAAGAATTGTTGTTGTTTTTTCAAACGGATATGTATGGTGCGTCGGAAGCGGCTCTGCAGATGTTATTGTCAGAATAACCAATCTTGATGATTCTGTTGTCGAAGGCAAGATAACATTTGAAAGCAAGCTCTCATTTATTGAAGATTTCATTGCAACTCTTCTACGCTCATTTTTCATAATTGCGAGCAGAATCAGTAATATCTTTAAATAAATCAAAGACCGATTCAATAAAATGAAGAAACTGTTTTCAGAAATAAGCATAATCAATTATAATTTCAAAAAGGCTTGCAAAGGTGAATTTCCTCTGCAAGCCTTTATTTTTTATTCTGTTTTATATTTCAACTGAAATAACATCTTCATCCTTTTCTGCAATAAGAAGAATATCGTTCATAGAAGTTGTTCTGGCTTTTTTTATAGTAATATCAAGAACAACAGTTGAATCAGGATTTTTTGTCATTATGCATTTTTCAATATAAACATGATTTTCTTCAAGAGTAGTTCTGAAATTCTTAACAGCATCTTTGTTATCACGTATTACAACGGTAAATTCATTCGCTGTATTTTCAAGTCTACGGAAATATTTATGAAAGAAAAGCTGAAATATAATCATAACAATTGTTGCGCCGATACCAACGGTATACATTCCGGCACCGATTGCAAGACCAACGCTTGCAGTTGTCCATATACCCGCAGCAGTTGTCAGACCTTTGATTGAAATATCTCTGACAAAAATAACACCAGCGCCAAGGAAACCGACACCGGTTATAACATTTGAAGCAATGCGCGAAGCATCCGCTCTGAGACCTTCATACTGAAGCAAATCAAAGAAACCGTATTTTGAAACAATCATTGCCAGAGCTGCACCTAAAGCAACAATCATATGCGTTCTGATACCCGCATCTTTCTGTCTGCGACTTCTTTCAAGACCGATAAAAACACCGCATACACAAGCAACAAGCATACGGGCAATAAATTCGCCGTTGAGCGAAATATCAGTTATCAGCCCCTGAAACATATTTTTTATAAACTCAAGCATACTCATCCCCCTTAAATAATATTTAAACATTATATCATTTTGAATAATTTTTGTCAACTTTTTATCGTTAATTTATATAATAAATTAAACAATATATAAATTTTATATTAGGGTTGATTTTTCAAGAATTATATGGTAAAATAATTGAGCAATATGTTATGGGGGCGTAGCTCAGCTGGTAACCAAAGCACTCAGAAACGCATCCCACAAAAAATTAATAAATAAATTACTCAGTGTGCCCTTTTATGGGGGCGTAGCTCAGCTGGGAGAGCGCTTGAATGGCATTCAAGAGGTCAAGAGTTCGATCCTCTCCGTCTCCACCACAGCACACTGAGTAATTATTTTTTTGCCCATTTTTCTAATGTTGTTACAAAAAAACTCCGAGGTTTTATCCTCGGAGTTTTTTTGTTCCGTATCTGTTACAGTTATCAAAAACAATATTTTTAAAATGCTCGTGTATGAAATTGTTTTTTTTCACTAATATCAACATACAATCCAGAGATTAAATTTTAAATTATTACCTCAGCTGAAAATGCTACAAAAATATAGTCATTTGTAAAAGCTTCTTCAATATCGGTATTCAAATCTTTATTAATACCTTTAATTGCTGCACAATAAATGATATTTTCTACGCCTAAATATTTTCCAACATAGCAAAATGTTTATACCTTTTTTCATGTCTGTGACAGTAAATTTCCCATTATACTCTTTAACCTTTCACTTCCAAGCAAAATAAGATCAACAGTTGATTAAAGACATAGATATGAAACAAAAAAGAAGAGAACCACAAAAGTGGGTCTCTTCTTTTTTGCGCCCCAAATAGAACTCGAACCTATGAGACCATCGGTCAGAAATATGGTCGTCTCACTTGCATGTAGAGCATCGTGATACTCCCTATTTCTTCCTGCTCAACGGTTCTGCTGTATCTCGCACTGCGAGCGCAGAACCGTGAGCCAGTTAACAGCCGCAACTTGCCGCCGAAACACAGT
>JAZLBI010000090.1:0-9102 GCA_045613625.1 Acutalibacteraceae bacterium
TGCCGCGGAACAGCAACATGGGAATATATCCTGAACCTTTTTAATGAATGTTCATATAACTGGCAGACCTGGACTTACAAAGGTCATTGTCCGAAGGGTGAAACCAGCCAGTGGTTTATGATGGGCTCGGATGACCCTGACAATGTTGTTGATATAAATAACGATTCAGCCGAGGAAATTGAACGCAAATGGTCATCTGTCAGAACAGAAATCTGCTGTAAACCGATGAACGATCATGCATTGCTTTCTGAATATGCAAAAGCGTAATCGGAAGGAGAATCTTATATGAACAAGTATTTTAAACACGACCCTGCAGTTTTTGCGGTGAATAAATATTATCAGATTATGATGCCTTGCGAAAAAGCCTGCTTTTTCTTTGTTAAGGTTGGCGATAAATATTATTATGATGAGTCCAACGGCATTATGTGTTCGAGAAATAAGATACACAAGGTTGAAGTGCCTGCTGATGAACTTGATAATGCAAAAGAATATACAGTTTGCATCCGACCGATCATCATAAGAAAAGCATATTTTTCCAAAACAAAAAAAGTGCTTGAAAAAACATATAATTTTTATCCTATACCCGAAAACAATATCAGGGCTTATCATATCGCCGATGCTCATAACAACATTAACGAGCCGATAAAAGCTGCCGAAGCATTCGGTAACATCGATTTTCTGATTCTGAACGGTGATGTTATTGAAGACAGCAGCAATCCCTCAAAATTCATGAACATATATGAAATATGTTCTCGATTAACCAAAGGTGAAAAACCCTCAATCTTCTCAAGAGGCAACCACGATTTAAGGGGCAACTTTGCCGAGAAGTTTGCAGATTATACACCTACGCATCTCGGTAACACCTATTACAGTTTCCGTCTCGGAAACATATGGGGAGTTCTTCTTGACTGCGGTGAAGACAAGAACGATGACCACGCCGAGTACGGTTTCACCGTTGCCTGCCATGTTTTCAGGGAACGCCAGACAGAATTTCTTAAGAATATAATTGAAGACAAAGAGAATGAATATGAAGCAGAGGGAGTTAAACATAAGCTCGTTATCTCCCACAACGCATTTGTTCACAGATATAATCCCCCGTTTGATATTGAGCAGGATATTTTTGCTGAATGGACAGAACTTCTCAGAGAGAATGTAAAGCCCGAAATTATGATTTGCGGTCATACTCACGAACTTAATATTTATTACCCCGAAAACAGCAATTGGAATAATAACGGCAGCGTTTGCCCCGTTGTAATCGGCAGCACAATAAAAAAACGAAAACCTGTATATTTTGCAGGCTGCGGATATGTTTTTAACGATGACAGAATTGAAGTTGTTTTTACTGACAGCAACGGCGAAATATTAAGAAAAGAAACAATATCAAAAAATTAACCAAACAGCAATTTCTGAATATTGGTAAACAAGAATTTGACGGAGGTGTCTGTATGAATATAACGCAGACATTTTATGATAATTTAGCATCACATTATGATAAACTGTTTCTTGATTGGCAATCTTCCACCCACGAACAAGCAGCAATTTTAAACAAACTTTTTGAAAATAATGGTTTTGACAATTCGGCACATATCCTTGATTGTGCTTGCGGCATCGGAACTCAAGCCATTGGGCTTGCCTGTCTTGGATATAACGTAACCGCTTCTGATATAAGCGATGGTGAATTATCCGAAGCAAAAATAAGAGCAGCTAATGCCAATGTTAAAATCCGTTTTGAAAATGCAGATTTCTGTGATTTATCAAAAACTTTTTCGGAGCAGTTTGATATTGTTATTGCTATGGACAATGCTTTGCCTCATATGCTGTCAAGTGAAGATTTAGGAAGAGCAATTAAGAGCATAACAAACAAAATCAAAAAGAACGGGCTCTTTGTCGGAAGCATCCGAGATTATGATGCTCTGCTTAAAGATAAACCGCCTTACTCTCCCCCCTACATTCACAAAACAGACAAGGGTCAACGAGTTTCTTTTCAAACCTGGGATTGGAATGAAGACCATTATAAACTTGTTCAATATATAATTGATGACAATGAAAATCTTGAAGTGAGCAAGTTTGAATGTGAATACAGAGCAACTCGCCGAGAAGAGCTGACAAACTTGTTTGTTTCTGATGGTTGCAGCAGTGTTGTTTGGATGTTCCCCGAAGAAACAGGTTTTTATCAACCGATTATAATTGTCCGAAAATAATCCATCGTCAAATTCCAAATCATCAAACTAACCCAAAAATCTTCTGTTTCAATAGTTACCTGTGTTGACAGTTTCATACATTGGATTTATAATCAATAAAAAAGTGTTCGGAGGTGCAATATGGCAACTGTAAAACTTATTTCAGCTTTTTTTCTTTCACTGTTTCAGATTCTTTCGCCCGTAGCAGCACTTGTTGTGAATTTCGGTGAAAGCGGTTTTTTTACCGAGTGGTCTGTAACGGATAATTTCACGGCAGATTATTGTGCAGAAATCGAAAAGAATCCCAACGAAGATTTCATCATCCTCAATCTTACCGACATTCAGCTTAAAGACGATTTGGTTTATGAGGATGAGGGCGAGAAAACAGCAGAGATGATTGACAGCCTTGTCAAAGAAACCGAGCCTGACCTTATTACACTGACAGGTGATAACGCTTGGGGTACAATAGCATATATCAAGCTTATCCATCAGATTGATTCTTACGGAATTCCCTGGGCACCCGTTATGGGCAACCACGACGGACAATGCCTGATAAATGAATTTTGGGCAGCGTATCTTCTCTTCAAAGCCGAAAATTGCCTTTTTGAGTTTGGCCCCGAAAATATGGGATACGGAAACTATATCATAAACATTACCGAAAACGGAAAAATTATCCACACTCTTTTTATGGTTGACACTCATAATAATACTGAATACACTCTCGAAGACGGCTCAACAGCAGGCGGTTATGACCATCTCTGGGATAATCAGATTGAGTGGTATAAGTGGGCTGTTAACGGCATTTCCGAAATCACGGGCAAAACTGTAGAAAGTTCGGTATTTTTACACATTCCTGTTTGTGAATACAAAGACGCATGGTTAAATGCTTATGGCAGCGACGAAGTCGGAACTCTTGTTCCCGAACTTGCACCCGCAGCAATCGGCGTTAACGGTGAAGGCGTATCCTGTCCTCCCGTAAACAACGGCTTCTTTGATGTTTGCAAAGAACTCGGAAGCACAAAAAATATTTTTGCAGGTCACGATCATGCAAATAATTCTCAGATTTATCATGAAGGTATCAGACTCAACTACACACTTAAAACCGGCTACGGTGCTTATTATACCGACGGTCTTATCGGCGGAACAGTAATATCAATTAACTCCGACGGTGCGGCATATGCAGAGCATCATTATATGTCAGACTGATAAACGGTCAAAACTATCTGTCGAAGTCAACTCAGAACAAAAGGCAACAGCCAAAAACTGTTGCTTTTTTCTTTGCATGAGTGGTATAATCAACTCAAAAACAAGAATTTATCAAGTTCATAAATACATTTTTCAAAACATACCCCATTATAAGGAGCAAACTATGACAGCAAAGTTTGAATTACATACAGATGTTTTGGTTCTCGGAAGCGGACCTTCGGGATTTGCTGCGGCATATACGGCAGCAAAAAACGGTGCTGAAGTTATTCTTGTTGAGCAAAGCGGCGATGTAGGAGGCATTTCAACTTCAGGTCTCATGAGCCATTGGACGGGAAGCTGCGGTAGTCCGTTATTTAATGAGATATTAAGGCGAAGTGCCGAAAATAACGAAGGTGATCTCAAAAACAAACCAACCAATATAATTGACCCTGAAAAGCTGAAAACGCTTTATCTTGAAATGCTCTGCGAGGTTGGTTGCAAAGTTATGCTTTACACTTTTGCAGAAGACGCAATCTGTGACGGCGATAAAATTCTCGGCGCTTCCGTTATCAATAAGTCGGGAAAAACGGATATTTATGCCAAAATCACCATAGATGCTACGGGTGACGGCGATATTGCCGCCCGTGCGGGTGCGGAATTCATTCTTGGTCGGGAAGAAGATAATAAAATGCAGCCCGCAACACTTATGTTTAAAGTCGGCGGTGTGGATTACAGCCGAGCCGTCTTTTTGGGCTCATTTGAATCCACCTATGAAACGCCCAACGGCGAACTGCAGGCACTTGCCAAACAGCACATACCCTATCCTGCAGGACATATCTTGACTTATGAAACAACTTTGCCCGGAATTGTTACCTGCAATATGACAAACGCTATTGAAATTGACGGCACTTGCGCAGAAGATTTAACAAAAGCAACTCTTACCTGCCGAAAACAGATGGATGATATAGTTAAATATTTGAGGGAATTTGTTCCCGGATATGAAAACTGCTTTATCCTCAGCTCTGCTTCGTTAATGGGCATCCGTGAAACTAGACATTTCAAGGGTAAATACACCTTGACCGAGCAGGACATTCTCGAAGCTAAGGTGTTTGACGATTATGTTGTTAAAGACGCTTACTTCAATTTTGATGTTCACAATATTACAGGTGCAGGCCTTGATAAAACAGGCGTTCAGAAACATTTCAAACAAACAAAAGGTTATACAATCCCTTACCGTTGTCTTCTTCCTGAAATCAAAGAAAATCTTTTGCTTTGCGGAAGAAACATGTCGGGCACACATATGGCGCATTCTAATTTCAGAGTCATGCCTATTTGTGTCGGAATAGGTGAAGCGGCAGGTGCTGCGGCATATATTTCTGCTTTACAGAACCGCAATCTGAATGATATTGAAGCAAAGCAAATCAGAGAAATTATAGGAATATAAACAAGAATTGGACAAGGTGACTGAGATGATAGATATTACCGCTTGGATGAATGACTTTTTGCAAAAGTTAAATCATAAATTTAAAAATCGCGTGTGGTTCATTGGCTTGCAAGGCAGTTATGCCCGTGGTGAAGCAACAGAAACCAGCGATATTGATATTGTTGTAATTTTGGATGAATTGTCTGCTGCAGATATCCAAACTTATAATGCAATGTTGGATACCCTTTCAAACAGAGAACTGATTTGTGGTTTTCTCTCGGGCAAAGATGATATTATGAACTGGGAACCATCCGACCTGTTTCAGTTTTGTCATGATACAATACCGATTAAGGGAAGCCTTGACGAAGTTTTAGCTGTTGTTGACGAAAACGCTGTGAACAGAGCAATCAAAATCGGGGCCTGTAATATATTCCATGGATGTGTTCACAATATGATCCACGAAAAAAGCGAAGATATTTTGCGAGGTTTATATAAATCGGCATCTTTTGTTGTACAGGCAATTGTCTTTAAGCAAACCGGGAAATACATTAAACATCAAGAAGAATTGCTCGCAGTTGCAACGCTTAATGAACAAGCCGTTATAAATACATTTTTAAGCTTAAAAAACAGTGGCACGGTAGATTTTATTCCGATGTCTGAGACTTTGTTTGTTTGGGCAAAGCGGTTGATTTCTTAAAACAATTCAACAAATTCCAATTTATTGAATTGAACAACACAATGCAAACAAATTTTTTCAAAAAACTATTGTATTTTTTCAGTGATGGGTATATAATATCAAACGAAATAAATACAGGGGAGCTTGTGTTTGCAGGCTGAGAGGAAGTAATCAAACTTCGACCCTATAACCTGATGCGGATAATGCCGCCGTAGGAAGTCATACACAAGGATTTTTTACAGGAGGCATCCGAAAGGCTGTCTCCTGTTTTTAATTTCATATTTCAAATCCCGGGGAGCCATTATGAATGGCTGAGAGGCAGGTAAACCTGCGACCCGCAAACCTGATCCGGATAATGCCGGCGTAGGAAGTATAGCTGAAGTACATTGTGAATCTGCAGTAAACAAACCGTACTTTAAAATGCCTTCGCCTGATTTTCCGGCGGAGGCAATTTTTATTTTTGGAGGTAAAATTATGAAAGCAAGTATCGCAATCCAGGTTCTTCCCAAGGCAAAAGATCAGGATGACCTTATCCGCATTGTGGATGAGGTTATCGCATTCATCAAAAGCAGCGGTTTAAACTGCCATGTAGGTCCGTTTGAAACCACAATTGAAGGTGAAGACTACGACCAACTGATGGACATCGTCAAAGAGTGTCAGCACGTTGCAATAAGAGCAGGTGCAGAAAATGTATCGGCTTATGTAAAGGTTGTTTACAGACCCGAAGGCGAAATACTGACCATTGACAAAAAGATAAAAAAACATGCTGAAGCGTAATATACCGTCAATCACCGCTGTTGCCGCATTGCTGATTATATGGCAGTCAGTCTGCACAACGGGACTTATACCGTCTTATATGCTGCCGTCACCCATAGAGGTAATGCAGGCCTTTGTGAGTGAAATTCCTTTGCTTCTCGAAAATTCTTTTATTACTCTGCAAGAAGCTTTTATCGGACTGGTTCTCGGAGTGAGTGTGGGGTTTTGCGTGGCTGTGCTGATGGATACTTTTGATATTCTGTACAAAGCATTTTATCCGTTACTCATCATCACGCAAACAATTCCTTCTGTTGCAATCGCACCGCTTCTCGTGCTTTGGTTCGGCTATGAAATGACACCGAAGATTGTTCTGATAGTTATATCAACATTCTTCCCCGTAACAGTCGGACTTCTTGACGGATTCAGAAGTGCGGATAAAGACGCAATCGGATTACTGCGTTCTATGGGTGCAAACCGCACACAGATTTTCCGTTATATCAAATTTCCCTCGTCATTACCGCAACTGTTTTCAGGTCTGAGAATAGCCGCAGCATACAGCGTTGTAGGAGCGGTTATAAGCGAATGGCTCGGAGGCTTCGGCGGTCTTGGTGTTTATATGACACGAGTGAAAAAAGCTTTCGCTTTCGACAAAATGTTTGCCGTTATTTTTCTTATATCGGCAATTTCTCTGGCACTTATGGCGTTGGTCGGATTTGCAGAGAAAAAATGTATGCCTTACCGTAACACAGATAAAAAAGGAGAAAAAACATGAAAAAATTAATTGCTTTATTGCTGTCAGTTTCAATCATTTTCGGTTTGTCGGCTTGCGTCAAAACCGAACCGGACAAGATTACAATCGATCTTGACTGGACACCGAACACCAACCATACGGGAATATTTGTTGCTCAGGCTAACGGTTATTTTGAAGAAGCAGGTCTGAATGTTGAGATTGTTCAGCCTCCCGAAGGCGGTGCAGATGCCTTAGTGGCATCAGGCAAAGCACAGTTCGGAGTTTCATTCCAGGATTCTCTGGCACCTGCTTTTACAGGAGATAATGCTGTACCTGTTACTGCGGTTGCCGCTGTTATTCAGCATAACACTTCGGGCATTATTTCTCGCAAAGGCGAAGGAATGGACACACCCAAAGGTCTTGAAGGCAAGAAATATGCAACTTGGGATCTGGATGTTGAAAAAGAAACAATCCGAGATGTAATGAAAGCTGACGGCGGTAATTTTGACCTCGTTGAGCTGATTCCGTCAACAGTTACCGATGAAGTGTCGGCTCTCAAAAGCGGCTCTGTTGATGCTATATGGATATTCTATGCTTGGGCAGGTATAGCTTGTCAGACAGCGGGACTTGAAACAGATTACTTTGAATTTGCAGACATAAATCCCGTTTTTGATTATTACACACCCGTTATTATCGGTAACAATGCTTGGCTTGATGAAAATCCAGAAACTGCCAAAGCATTCCTTAAAGCACTTTCAAAAGGATATACATATGCGGTGGAGAATCCCAAGGATGCCGCAGACATTCTGATGGATGCCGCACCTGAACTCAAATCGAACAGCGAGCTTGTATATGCAAGTCAGGAGTATCTTGCATCCGAATATATCGCTGATGCTTCAAAATGGGGTGAGTTCGACCCCGAACGTTGGGCGGCTTTTTATAATTGGCTGAACGAAAAGAATCTTCTTGAAGATAAAATCGATCCCGATTTCGGCTTTACAAATGACTATCTACCCCAATAATATGAAAAAATTAGAAGTAAAAAATGTAAGCAAAAGTTTTGGCGGTAATCATGTTCTTAAGAATGTTTCCATTGAACTCAACAAAGGTGAATTGGTATGTCTGCTCGGTGTCAGCGGCGGCGGAAAAACAACCTTGTTCAACATAATTTCAGGTCTTTTATCTCCTGATAACGGTCAGGTATTGCTCGACGGAAACGACATAACAAATCAACCTGGTCACATCAGCTATATGTTGCAAAAGGATTTGCTGTTGCCTTACAGAACAATAGAGGACAATGCCGCTTTACCTCTTTTGCTTAAAGGTAAAAAGAAAAAAGAAGCACGTAAGCAAGTGTCACCACTGTTTGAACAATTCGGACTTGAGGAAACAAAAAAGAAATATCCTGCTCAGCTTTCGGGTGGTATGCGCCAACGTGCGGCACTCCTGCGAACATATATGTTCTCAAAAGATGTTGCTCTCCTGGATGAACCTTTCTCCGCACTGGATACTCTGACAAAGAGTGCAATGCACAAATGGTATCTGAATGTGATGGAGCAAATTCAACTGTCAACGCTTTTCATCACCCACGATATAGACGAAGCAATTCTTATTTCAGACAGAATATATCTTCTGTCAGGTTCACCCGGAGAAATAACGGGAGAAATCATTATTAATGAACCCAAGCCACGCCGTGATGATTTCAATTTAACGGAAGAGTTTTTGGAATATAAACGAAAAATACTATCATTGCTGTAAAAAATGCAAAAAAGAAAAAGGCTGAAACCATTGTATATCAATGATTTCAGCCTTTGTGAAGATGTCAAAGATGGACGGGTTTGATACAACTCAAAACTTTTTACCGTCTTTGCAACAAAGCCCCGGTTTCGAAAGCAATTTTTACCATTTAAGGCATAATTATTATTTTAAATCTCAATTTTTACCACACACTTAATAAAGGTGTCAAAATACACCTGCCATTGGTTTAGTTGGGGAGAAATCAACCGTTAATAGAGTAAAAAGCAAACGCTAAACTCTTATTTATCGTAATTTTTGCTGAGTTTCTTTACTTTCTTGTTATCAAAATATATATGAATACGTTCCCAATGAAAAACACGCCTTTTGAACCAAATGGAAGAAAAATGTTTATAAA
>JAZLBI010000091.1:0-11796 GCA_045613625.1 Acutalibacteraceae bacterium
AGGCTCACCCTGGCTGCCCGTTGTGATTACAACAATATCTTCAGCAGGATATTTATTGATTAAATCTGCATTGATAAGCACGTTTTCGGGAATGTTGAGATAACCGAGCTGAGCGCTGATGTTAACAACATTTTCAAGGCTTCTGCCGATGATTGCAACCTTTCTGCCGAGAGAATGGGCAACGTTGATTATCTGCTGAACTCTGTGGATATTCGAAGCGAATGTTGCAACGATAATTCTGTTTTTGCCCGCCTTGCGGAAAAGAACGTCAAACGATTCGCCGACCCTGCGCTCGCTTTCGGTATAGCCCGCTCTTTCGGCGTTTGTTGAATCCGAAAGAAGGCAGAGCACGCCTTCATCGCCGAGCTGAGCAAATCTTGAAAGGTCTATCATTCCGCCGTCAATAGGTGTGCTGTCTATTTTGAAGTCGCCCGTCTGAATGACCGTTCCCGTTTCGCATTTGATTGCAAGCGCAATTGCATCGGGAATTGAATGGTTAACATGGATTGCCTCAACGCTGAATCCGCCGAGAGCAACAACATCGCCGGGAGCAATTTCGTGGAGCTTCACGCTGCTCAGAAGCCCGTGCTCTTTGAGCTTACCCTGAATAAGACCTATTGTCAGCTTTGTTCCGTAAACGGGAATGTTGACAGTTTTAAGAAGATAGGCAAGGCCTCCGATATGGTCTTCGTGGCCGTGGGTGATAACAATACCCCTTATCTTATCTGCATTTTTCTCAACATAAGAAAAATCGGGAATAACAAGGTCAACGCCAAGCATCTCAGGGTCGGGAAAAGCAAGGCCGCAGTCAACAAGAAGCATATCTTCTTTATATTCATAAAGGGTCATATTCTTACCGACTTCGTTGAGACCGCCGAGAAAAGCAATTCTTACGGGTGTTTCGTTAACAGCCTTTTTGTTATGCTTTTTTGCAGAGCCGTTTCTGGGTTTGGAATATGATTTTTTCTGTTTTGACTGAAAGCCCTGAGGCTTGCGGCTCTTCTGCTGATTTTTTGTATTGTTATCTTTTGGCTGATTGTTTTTATTAGTGTTTTTATTGGTGTTTTTCTTTTGCATAATTTCTCCTTTTCTGAAATTTTTTGCTTATGAAAGCGATATGTATATTCTCAAAATCAATTACTGTATTAAAATCTGCGGCATTACACTCCTGCCCCATCGTATATTTTATCTGTTTACGGCTTCAATGTCAAGATTTGTATTTAAATTATTTTAAATAATATATTTATATAAATAGACATTGCTTTTATCGCACGCCTCTTTTGCGGAAATTTACGGCAATATTATTGACAAAATATATTGAAAATAACCACCTTTGATGATATAATTATCATATTTATTTGGAAAAAATCAGGAGATTTTTATGGCTGAACTGAAAAAAGTTGAAATTTTTACCGACGGCGCCTGTTCGGGCAACCCAGGCCCCGGAGGATGGGGCGCAATTCTGCGCTACGGAACAAAAGAACTCGAACTCAGCGGCGGTGAAAACCCCACAACCAACAACCGCATGGAGCTTACAGCGGTTATAGAAGCGCTCAAAAAGCTCAACCAGAAATGCGACCTCACAATTTATACGGACTCAAAATATGTTGCCGATGCTTTTTTACAGGGCTGGATATGGAACTGGATGAAAAACGGCTGGAAAAAGGCAGATAAGAAACCCGTTCTCAACCCCGAACTGTGGCAGACGCTTATTTCCGAAATAAGCAAGCACGAATATAAAATCATCTGGGTTAAAGGTCACGCAGGTCACCCCGAAAACGAACGTTGCGACAAGCTTGCAACGGCAAAAGCCGCTGAATTTTCAAGATAAGGAGCAATTCTATGAACACATTCACATTGCTAATGTATATTTCGGCGTTTCTCGTTCCCGTTGCAACCGTTCTTTCGTTTGCAATACCGTATTTCAGAAAAAATCATCTGCCCGCAAAAACAGCCTGTTCCGCTTTGTTTTTAACAACTGCGGTTTTCGCTTCGCTTTCTTACGGAACCTTTTCTCTGTATTCCGTTTTGATGGTGTGTGCGCTGTTTTTCGGTTTGCTCGGCGACTTTTTTCTTGACTATAAAAACGGAAAAACCTTCGCTTTCGGCGTTGTGTTTTTCACGGTTTGCCATCTCATTTATATCGGTAATTTTGTTTTCAACCGAACGCCGCCTTTTAACGAATATATAAAATATTTTGCGGCGATATTCCTCGGCCTTTGCGTTGTTTCGGTTATTCACATTGCGCTCAACAAAATAAAATTCATAGGCAAAAACAAATTTCTCATACCCTATTGCATAACGCTTATGATTTCGTTCACCGTTGCAGTCACACGAGGCATTGCGGAATATCTTGCAGGAAACAAAGCCTGCGGAATATGCCTTATAACTGCGGGAGCGCTGTTTGTTGCATCCGACGGATGCCTTGCAGCCCTGATGTTCGGCAAACCGCTTCTTAAACACACCGAATTGCTTGTTGCATTCACATATTTCCCCGCACAGGCATTATTTGCTCTTAGCATTAATTTTCAATAACAGAAAGGGAAATAAAAATGAAAAAATTTCTCAGCCTTATTCTTGCAGCTGTTCTTATGATATCCGTTTGCACTCCCGCCTTTGCAAGCGGAAAGAAATGCAGATGCAGTATGACTCCCGTTGTTTATATTGTCGGTTTCGGCGATGCGATGTATAAAGACCTCGACAAAGAAGAGCCGACTCCCCTTTTCCCGCCTGCAGGCGAAGATATAGTCAAAGCTGTGCCCGACCTTCTTGTTGCGGTCAGCAGCCTTCTTGTCGGCAACAACGACGGCTTCGGCAAATACGTTTCAAAGGGCGCAAATGCTCTTCTCGGCGGTCTTGCTCTCAACCCTGACGGCACAGCCCCTGAAAACACAGGCATTGACCCGATGGGCCCGATTTATGACACACATAAGCTTGCTGCGTTTGCTCCCGAAGACGGAATGGACGAAGGCTACTTCAAGTTCAGATATGACTGGAGACTTTCGCCCATTGACAACGCAAAGCTTCTTAAAAATTATATTGCAGAAGTAAAAAAAGTTACGGGTCACAGCGAAATCGTGCTTGCGGCTCACAGCCAGGGCAACACAATTCTCACCTCATATCTTCACCTTTACGGCAGCAAGGGAATTGAGAAAATCATCTGCCTCTCCCCCGCATATCAGGGTCTTTCTCTTATCGGTTCACTCTTTAAAAGAGAGGTAAGCATTTCTCACAAGGGCGATGCGCTCGAAGAATATCTCAAGGGCATTATGGGTTATGAAACAGCTCAGAGCCAACTTATTGTTGCGATTGTTTCGCTCGTAAACGACTACGGAATTGTTGATTTTGCGCTCAACTATCTTCAGAAAGTTCTTGACGATGAGCTTGACAGAGTGTTTGATGAATGCCTCATTGATGCATTCGGAACAATGCCAGGTCTCTGGGCTTTTGTTCCCGCAGAAGATTATGAAGATGCAAAAGAAACTATGTTCGGCGATAACGAAAAATATGCAAAAATAATCAAAAAGACCGATTATTATTACAAGAACGTTCAGACCAAAACCGTTGATATCCTTAAAAAAGCAAAGTCAGGCGGAACAGATATCGTTATTGCAGCTGGCTATGATATTTCAACCATTCCCGTCACAAAATCTCAGGCAACACACGGCGATTATCTTATCGACACAGAGAATATGACCCTTGGCGCAACCTGCTCAACAATAACAGGCGATCTCGGCAAAAATTACAAACAGGCAAAAAGAGGCTGCGGCCACAATCATATTTCGCCCGAAAACACAATCGATGCTTCAACCTGCGCATTTCCCGAATACACTTGGTTCTTCGCAGGCAACGGACACAGCGATTTCGGCGAAGACTACTGCGAATTCATCGAATGGGCAATACGTTATAACGGTCAGCCCACAATAAGATCAAACAAAAATTATCCTCAGTTTATGGCTGAAAGCGAAGGTGAAATCTCCCCCGCAACGGGTAAAAAATTTGCTGAAACAAGAAGAGATGAAGATATCATTGTTATTTCGGCATATGAACTTTTAAAACAGTCTTTCTGATAAAAACACGGCTTGCGATTTGCAGGCCGTGTTTCTTTTTCTTTATGTCATACATTGTCCCGGATAAGCATATGCTTTACAGAAGCGAAAACATAAGTGAATTCGGAGGAATTGCAATGGCTGAGAGAAATATTTACAAAGATATCACCGCAAGAACAGGCGGAGATATTTATATCGGAGTTGTAGGTCCCGTAAGAACGGGAAAATCAACATTCATCAAAAAGTTTATGGAATCCGCAGTGCTGCCGAACATTGAGGATGAACGCCGCAAAGAGAGAGCAACAGATGAGCTTCCGCAATCTTCAGCGGGCAGAACGATAATGACCACCGAGCCGAAATTCATACCCGAGGATGCGGTTGAAATTGCGCTTGAATCAAATTCAAAAATGAAGGTCAGAATGATTGATTGCGTCGGATATATCGTGCCATCCGCACTCGGTTATATTGAGGGCGATAACCCGAGAATGGTCAAAACGCCCTGGTTTGAAAATGAAATCCCCTTTAATATGGCGGCAGAAATCGGAACGCAGAAGGTTATCACGGAGCATTCAACAATCGGTCTTGTTATCACAACCGACGGTTCGATAAGCGAAATACCCCGAAGCGAATATGCCGAAGCCGAAAAAAGAGTTATCAATGAGCTTCAGGCGCTGAGCAAACCTTTTGTTGTTCTTCTCAACTGCAGAGAACCCTCTTCGCGAGCCGCATCTGCGCTTGCTTCGGAGCTTTCAGAAGACTATGGGGTGCCCGTCATTCCCGTAAACTGCCTTGAAATCACACAAAATGAAATAAGCGGAATTCTCTCCCGGATTCTTTCTGAATTCCCGATAAAAGAAGTCAAAATAGACCTTCCGGGATGGATAACCTCTCTCAGCAAGGAACATTGGCTGAGAGCCGATATTTTCGGAAAAATCAGTGCACTTGCGGGCAGGCTGAAAAAGGTGAGCGAGATAAACTCTTTTGCCTGTCATATTGCAGAAAACGAACATATACGCACCTGCGTTGCCGAAAGCACAGATCTTTCAACAGGCGGAGCGAAGCTGACGGTTACGCTGAATCCCGAGCTGTTTTTCAGAATAATTGAAGAGGAAACGGGCATTTCGGTTAAAAACGAACAACAGCTTATGAACAAAATGAAGGAGCTTTCGGATGATCAGAGCAGCTGCAAACGAATCCGTGACGCCCTTGAAGAGGTTGAGGCCACGGGCTACGGCATAGTGTTGCCCGATGTTAACGATCTCACCCTCGAAGAACCCGAAATAATGCGTCAGGGCGGCAGATACGGAGTAAGGCTCAAAGCAAGCGCACCCTCGCTCCACATTATGAGAGCGGATATTCAGACAGAGGTTGCGCCGATAGTCGGCTCCGAAACCCAGTCCGAAGAACTGATAAAATATCTTCTTAAAGAATTCGAAGAAAACCCTTCGATGATATGGCAATCAAACATTTTCGGCACATCTCTCCACCAGCTTGTTAACGAAGGGCTGCACAACAAGCTTTACAGAATGCCGGGCGATGCAAGGCTGAAACTGCGTGAAACACTTGAAAGGGTCATCAACGAGGGCTGCAGCGGATTAATCTGCATAATTTTATAAAAAATACGGCTTGTACGGGCTATTGCTGCACCATACAAGCCGATTTTTTTATCTTTTTACATATACTGTTATTGTTCCGTTAACGAGAGTTGCCTCAACATAATATTTATCGGCTGTGTGAGCGGCATAATAGCCCTTTGCCTCAACCGGTTTAACATCAAATCCCGCTTTTTTGACTGCGGAAATATATTTCTCAAAATCTCTTTCGGAACATTTTGCGCTGAAGGAATAATCAACGCCCTCACGGTAATTTTCAACTATTGCGCTGTCAAACCCGAAAACCGGCAAAACATCCTTGAAACCGTTACGGATTCTTGTCTGAGGCTGAGTTGATACGGAAGAGGTGTAATCCCCGATATCATTTTGTTTATCAATTCTGCACGATGTTATGCTCAAAGCAACGGCAACAAGCATAACCGCAGATAAAATTTTCTTTACCATTAATGAGCCTCCGTTAATTTTTTATCATTATATCACATTACCTTCGTTTAAGCAAGAAATAAAAAATAATCTTCTCTTTTAAAATTATTGACAATTAATTAAAATAAATGTAAAATTTACATATCATCTTTATAGTGGAGGTTATAAAATGGCAGAACTCAAAAAGAAATACGGTTTGCTCACTGCAATCTGTATGGTTGTCGGCATTGTTGTCGGCAGCGGTGTTTTCTTCAAAGCAGAAGCAATTCTCAAAGTTACGGGCGGAAACCTCAAACTCGGCATTCTTGCATGGATAATCGGCGGCATTATAATGATTATATGCGCATACACGTTCTCAATCATGGCCACCAAATATGAAAAGGTCAACGGTGTTGTTGACTATGCCGAGGCAGCCGTCGGCGAAAAATACGGCTACCTTGTAGGCTGGTTCCTCTCAACCATCTATTACCCCACACTCACCATGGCTCTCGCATGGCTTTCAGCTCAGTTCACACTCATTGTTTTTGATTATCCAGACCCCGCTGTGAGCGGTCTTACCTTCGCTCTTGCCTGCTTCTATCTCATCGGCAGTTATGCTCTCAATACACTTTCACCCATCATCGCAGGTAAATTCCAGGTTTCAACAACCTTTATCAAGCTTATTCCCCTCACCCTTATGGCTGTTGTGGGAACAATTTACGGCCTCACAAGCGACAGCGGCTGCACTGTTGAAAACTTTGCAAATGTTGTTGAACCCGCCGTTCTCACAGAACTCGGTATCACACCCCCCGCATCGAACTTCAATGCAATCCTCAGCGCTGTATGCGCAACCGTTTTTGCATATGAAGGTTGGATTATCGCAACATCAATCAACTCAGAAATCAAAGATGCAAAGAAAAATCTTCCCAAAGCTCTTGTTATCGGCGCATTTATAATCGTTGCAATCTATGTATTCTATTATGTTGGTCTTGCAGGCGCAATCCCCAACGCAGAAATGATGGCAAACGGTCAGGCAGGCGCAAAAGTAGCTTTCGCAAAAATATTCGGCAATTTCATGGGCAAAGGCATCTTCGTTTTTGTTATCGTTTCATGCCTCGGCACACTCAACGGCCTTATGCTCGGCTGCACAAGAGGTCTTTACTCAATTGCATCAAGAGGCAGAGGCCCCGCTCCCAAGGTTTTTGCAAATGTTGACAAAAACACAAATATGCCCGGCAACTCATCAATCTTCGGCCTTCTTCTCTGCGCAGCATGGCTTCTCTTCTTCTTCTTCGTTCTCACGGGCGGCAAAGAAGACGGTCATATGCTCGGTCTTTTCGCATTCGATCCCACCGAAATCCCCATCGTAACAATTTACCCCTTCTATATCCCCATCTTCGTTAAGATGATGGCTGATAAGAATTTCAAGGGTGTTCAGCGCTTCGTTGCCCCCGTTCTTGCAATTGCAGGCAGCGTGTTCATGGTATTTGCCGCTATAAGAGCTCACGGCCCCACAATCCCCGGCTATCTTATCATCTTTGCGATTATAATGGCTATCGGCGTTGGTTTTATGAAGAAAAAAGAGATAAAAGATTAAAGGAAACTCTGAATTATGGATAGCAACAACACTCATTTTTCCGCTGAAGATGCAACCTCCGAGGAGCTTATTGCAAGCGTTATCCCCGAAGGCGGCGGAATAGACTCCAACCCCAAAAAACAAAAAAATCAGGGCGGTAAAATTGTTTTTGAATTCAACAACAAAACAATAAAATACGCTGTTGCAGGCGCCGCATTCATTGTTCTTTTTGCTTGGGGAATCAACAACTGGGATAAGGTTTCTCAGGTTATATCGGGAATTTCAACGATAATTTCCCCCTTCCTTATCGGCTCATGCTTTGCGTTCATCATCAATGTTCTGATGAGACCGCTTGAAAAGATTTTTGATAAGATTTTCAAAAAAGGCAACGAGAAGCTGCGCAACAAAGCCAGAAGACCCGTATGCCTTATACTCAGCACGGTTCTGATTATAGGCCTTCTCTTTGCTTTGCTGTTTATGATTATTCCCGAATTCATAAAAGCTCTTCAGAGCCTTGCAAAATCAGTTCCCGATTATGTTGTTCAGGTTGAAAAATGGATTGAAAACCTTGTCAACTTTGCTCAGAGCCACGGTTTCACTCTGCCCGAAATGTCATTCAATTCCGCAAAAATTCTTGATACGGTCAAAAACTTTATCAACGATAACGGTCTTGTTGACAAAACGCTCAACTTCACGGGCTCTATTGTTTCAGGCATTGTCAATCTTATTGTTGCGGTTGCATTTTCGCTTTATCTTCTTTCGCAGAAAGAGAAACTCGGCTCTCAGGCAAGAAAGCTTATGCAGGCTTTTCTTCCCAGAAAAAACGATGTTAACCGCATTGTAAACTTTGTTGAAATTGTTGACAGAACATTCACAAGCTTCATCACAGGTCAGCTTACCGAAGCTGTTATCATCGGTGTTCTCTGCTTTGTTGGAATGCTGATTTTCAAAATGCCCTATGCGGCGGTTATCTCCGTTCTCGTTGGCTTCACAGCTCTTATTCCCGTTTTCGGCGCATTCATCGGCACGGCAATCGGAGCATTCCTCATTCTTCTTGATGATCCGATGAAGGCTGTCTGGTTTGTTGTTTTCATAGTTATTCTTCAGCAGCTTGAAGGCAATCTGATTTATCCCAAAGTTGTTGGCAAATCGGTCGGTCTTCCCGGCATATGGGTGCTTGTTGCCGTAACAATCGGCGGCACTGCGGGCGGAATCATCGGAATTCTTCTGAGCGTTCCTGCAAGCGCTGTTCTCTATTGCCTTCTCACACACCTTGTTGCTGCAAGACTGAAAAAGAAAGAAGAGCTTGAAAATCAGGCCGAACAAAAACCAAAAGCAAAAAAATCCAAATAAACAAAAAATAAAGAGCTTTCTTCATATGAAGAAGGCTCTTTTTGTTTAATAAAGTATTCTTTTCAGTTCATCGGCAAAATTTTTCGGGTCAACGTTACACAGCAGATGCGCATCCGTTCCCATATTAAATATTATTCCCGCTTCTTTGCCGATATTGAAATAGCGTTTATGGAACTCGGGGTCTTTCTTAACGGCGGGAACATTGATTTCCCAGGCAATTCCGTGTTCATACGCCTTTATCATTATATCGCCGAGCTCGTTATCGGTATAGGCTCTTGTGACATCCTTGAAATCATCAAAAGCGTGGATATAGCCCGACATAAAGGGATGGGCAAAGCAATCTGCTCTTCCGCTTTCGATAACGCCGTCAATTATTGCAAGCATATGCTCAGCATAAGCTCTCGGCGTTATTTCTTCGGGATGCTCCCAATATTTCTGATGAAAATGGTTTGTGGTATAGAGTCTGTAATCAAGCGAATTGTCGCAAGCGATATCGTCGGCAAATTTGCCGATGCCGTATGCGGAAAGCTCCGCTCCGATATACACCTTAACATTTGTTTCAATATCTGCAATTTCTCTGAGAATATCATATCTCTGCTGAGCAACGGCATTTCGCCTGTCTATGTAGTTATGGTCTGTCATAGCTATCATTTCAAGCCCCGCCGCCTCGGCAGTTTTTATTATATCCCTCGCCGTCATTTCAGGCTTTGCACAGCCCGAAAAGCGGGTGTGGATATGAAGATTATGCCTCGCAAGTTCATCTATATCATAGGTTTTTTCGTGTAAAAACATATTTACAGCTCCAATCCGAAAAGAATATTTGCATTTCTGCGGGTGAGATCAAGAATCTCTTCAACCGTTACTCCCCTCACCTGAGCGAGCACCTCGGCAGTATAAGGAATAAATGAAGAATCGCATCTCTGACCCCTGAAGGGCACAGGTGTCATATAAGGGCAATCGGTTTCAATCAGAAGCTTGTCCGCGGGCACAACCTCGGCAACCTCACGGGGTTTGCGTGCATTTTTGAATGTTGCCGCGCCGCCGAGACCGATATACATTCCGAGCTTCACAACCTCTTTTGCCATTTCGGCAGAGCCTGAGAAACAATGAACAACGCCCTTGGGCTTATACTTTTTGAGAAGATTCATCGTGTCTTCGTGCGCTTCTCTGTCGTGGATTATAACGGGCAAATCAAGCTCTTTTGCAAGAGCAAGCTGCTCTTCAAACACCTTTTTCTGAATTTCACGGGGCGAAAAATCATAGTGATAGTCAAGGCCGATTTCGCCAACGGCAACGCATTTTTCTTCTGAACAAAGCTTTTTAAGAACGGAAATATATCCATCCTTGCAACCTTCGGCTTCGTGGGGATGAACTCCGCAAGCGGCGTAAACGAACTCGAATTCATCGGCAAGTTCAAGGCTTGTGAGAGAAGATGCCATATCGCTTGCGCAGTTTATTATGCCGCAAACGCCCCGCTCGGGCAGGGCGTTCAGAAGCTCTTTTCGGTCTGCATCAAATGCTTCGCTGTCATAATGTGCATGACTGTCAAAGATATTGTTTTTCATTATCTTACCTTACTTCCCGCAGGGATACCGTCAACAAAGATAACCTTGACATCCTCCCCTGCATCAGCTGCAAGAATCATTCCGCAGCTTTCAACACCGCAGAGAACGGCGGGTTTGAGATTTGAAACAAGAATTATGCTCTTGCCGACGAGTTCTTCGGGCTTATAGTAAAGAGCAATACCCGATGCAACCGTTCTGGGGTCACCCGTTCCGTCATCAAGAGTGAGCTTAAGAAGCTTTTTAGCCTTCTTTACGGGCTCGCAGGCGGTAATCTTCGCAACTCTGAGGTCAACCTTTGCAAAATCGTCAATGCCGATTCTTGCAACGCCCTGAATTTCTTCCTTAAGAGGATTTACGGGCTCTGCCGCTGCCTTTGCCGCTTCAAGCTCTGCAAGTTCCTTTTCAAGATCGATTCTGGGGAAGATTATATCGCCTTTAACAACTGTATAGGTTGCTTCTTTGCCGAATTCACCGCATTCGCTCCATTCGAAATCGGCGGCAATGCCGAGCTGCGCTCTGATTTTTGCCGATGTTTCAGGCATAAAGGGTGCAATAAGAACAGAAATTATTCTTATGCTTTCGCAAAGGTTATACATAACCTCGGCAAGTCTTGCGGATTTTGCTTCATCCTTTGCAAGCGCCCAGGGAGCAGTTTCGTCGATATACTTGTTTGTTCTTGAAACAAATTTCCAGATGTTTGTGAGAGCAACCGAGAAATTGAGCTTATCAAGATCTGCTTCGGCGTCAATCTTTGTCTGAGCCGCAAGAGCCTTGAGGTCTGCGTCAAATTCGCCCGCTTCTCTTTCAGCGGGAATTGTTCCGCCGAAATATTTCTGAACCATTGCAACGGTTCTTGAAACAAGGTTTCCGAGGTCGTTGGCAAGGTCGGAATTTATTCTGTTGATAAGATTTTCGTTTGAGAAAATGCCGTCTGAACCGAAAGCAATTTCACGAAGAAGATAATAGCGAAGAGCATCAACGCCGTATCTTTCAGCAAGAATAACGGGGTCAACAACATTGCCCTTTGACTTGCTCATCTTGCCGCCTTCAAGAAGCACCCAGCCGTGGCCGTAAACCTTCTCGGGAAGAGGAAGATCAAGCGACATAAGGAAAGCGGGCCAATAAATGGTGTGGAATCTGATGATATCCTTACCGATAAGATGAACATCTGCGGGCCAGAATTTATTATAGAGAGTTTCGTCATCTGAATTATAGCCGAGAGCTGTTATATAGTTGGT
>JAZLBI010000092.1:0-3661 GCA_045613625.1 Acutalibacteraceae bacterium
TGAAAAGTCATCACAGTCGGTTGAAATCACCGTTAACAACAACGGAATGATTTTCAGAGCTCAGGAGAGAGCCGAGAATATGAACGAAGCTCTCGACAAATGTGTTGACACCCTTATCAGGCAGATAAGAAAAAACAAAACAAGAATTGAAAAGAAGATGAGAGCAAGCTTTGAAGCTTTTGCAGATGAAGCAGAGGTTGCCGAAGAGGTTGAATTCGAGCTTGTGAGAAGAAAAACGGTTGCTCTCAAACCCCAGTCAATCGAAGAGGCAATTCTTCAGATGAATCTTCTTGACCATCAGTTCTATGTTTTCCTCGAAGAGGCGAGCGGCGAAGTGAGCGTTGTTTATAAGCGCGCAGACGGCGGCTACGGTCTTATCACACCTGATGTTGAATAAAATATAAGGTCCGAATTACTTTGTTAATTTTCGGCGGGAATCGTATTCTCGGTTCCCGCCTTTTATATTATAACCGCCGATGTGAAATCGGTTAATTTAGGAGAATTTGATGAACATTAATTTTGTTATACCCTGCCTTCTCGGCATGGAATCGCTCATAGCGGGCGAACTTAAGGATCTGGGGGCGCAGAATGTTGCCGCAGAAAACGGAAGAGTTCTTTTCAGCGGCGATGAAAACATTCTTGCAAGAGTCAATATCTGCTCCCGTTTTGCCGAAAGAGTTCAGATTCTTGTCGGTTCCTTCGAAGCAAGAAGCTTTGAAGAGCTTTTTCAGGGCGCCAAAGCCCTTGCCTGGGAGGAATGGATAGGCTCGCTCGATGCCTTCCCCGTTAAAGGCTATTCAATCAATTCAACTCTTTTCAGCACCCGCGACTGTCAGGCGATAATCAAGAAAGCTGTTGTTGAAAGGCTTAAATCAAAATATAAAATCGAATGGTTTGAAGAAACGGGTCCCGTTCATCAGATTCAGTTCTCCATTATGAAAGATAAGGTTTCAATGCTTATCGACACCTCGGGTATGGGTCTTCATAAAAGAGGCTACAGGCTTGATGCAAACGGTGCGCCGATAAAAGAAACCCTTGCGGCGGCTCTTTGCAGCCTTTCTCATCTCAGACCGTATCATAAGCTCTATGACCCGATGTGCGGCTCGGGAACAATTCTTGTTGAGGGCGCAATGATGGCGGCGAATATGGCGCCGGGCATAAACCGCAGATTCTCTGCAGAGCGCTTCGGTGTTATCAACAGAGCCGTGTGGGATGAAGAAAGAGAGAGAGCAAGAAGCCTTGTTCGTCCTATTGATGATTTTATGGCTTTCGGTTCGGATATAGACCCCAAGGCGATTGAAATTGCAAAAATCAACGCCGAAAGAGCAGGCGTCGGCTCAAAAATTCAGTTCAAGATTGCCGATGTTGCATCCTTCAAACCCGAAACAGAAAGAGGAACTCTTATCTGCAACCCGCCTTATGGCGAAAGATTGCTCGACCTGAGCGAATGCGAAAAAATCTATGGCGCAATGGGTAAGGCGTTTGAGCAGAAAAAAGGCTGGTCATACAGCATCATCAGCCCCGATGAGGAGTTTGAAAAAGCCTTCGGAAGAAAGGCGGATAAACGCAGAAAACTCTATAACGGTATGATAAAATGTCAGCTGTTTATGTATTATAAATAATTGGGAAGAGGTAAGAATATGAAACACATTTTTGTTATCAACCCCGCAGCGGGTCAGGGCAAGAGCCTTAATTTTATCAAGCCCAGAATCGAAGAAGTTTGCAAAAAATATTCTCTTGACTATGAAGTTCACGTTACCGAAAAACAGGGTGAAGGCATTGAATATGTCAAAAACAGAGCGGCTTCGGGCGAAGAAATCCGCTTCTATGCCTGCGGCGGCGACGGCACTCTTTATGATGTTGTCAACGGCGCATTCGGCTTCAAGAATGTTCAGGTTGCCGTTATTCCTCTCGGCTCGGGCAACGATTTCATCCGCCTTTTCGGAACAAAAGAAGAATTCCTTAATCTTGATGATGTTGTTAACGGTGTTCCCGTTGAATTCGATGTTATCAAATGCGGCGATGAAATTGCAATCAACCAGTGCTCAATGGGTATGGATGCCGAGGTTTGCGCAATGCAGGGCAAAATCAAAAAGCTTCCTCTCGTAACGGGCGAAGGCGCATATTATATCGGTTGCCTTTATGCGATTATCAAAAAGTTCAAGAACAGATTCACTTATAAAATTGATGATGACGAAGCGATAACAAAGGATTGCCTTTTCTGCTTCTGCGGAAATTCAAGATGGTACGGCGGCGGATTTATGGCTGCTCCTCTTGCTCTTCCCGAAGACGGTCTTCTCGATTTTGTTATCGTTGAAGCGGGTGTCAGCCGAATCAAGCTCACTTCACTTCTCAATAAATATAAGAGAGGCGAGCATCTCGATTGGGATATAACCTCATTCAAGAGAGGCAAGAAGCTCACCATCCACAGCGAAAAGCCCGCCGCAGTTAATGTTGACGGCGAAACAAAATATGTTACCGATGCAACATTCGAAATAATCGAAAAGGGCATCACCTATGTTGTGCCCGCAAAATCAAAGTTTCTTGAAGAAAGAGAAAAAAGACTTGCCGAGAAGGAATAATCAATATGAGAAAATCAAATGAAATCCGTTTCAGACCCTCGGGTAAGCTCATCGTTATGCAGGTCAGCGACCCTCAGGATATGAAATATGTTCGCAAGGCAATGGTGAAGATGCTCAACAATGCCTATGATAAAATCAAACCCGATCTTGTTGTTTTTACGGGCGATAACATTCTGGGCAACCATCTTCTTGATGCCAGATTCGGAAACAAGCAGATCGCAAGCGGCAAGGCGGCAACCCTTGAAGTGATGAAGGAGTCAATCCGTCATATCTGCGCTCCGCTTGAAAAAAGAAAAATTCCGTTCACAATGATTTACGGCAATCACGACGATATGAATGCCGTTTCAAAGGATGAACAGGCCGATATTTACCGCAGCTATTCAATGTGCCTTCCGATGAACACCCGCAACGGCAAGGTTGACTGCGATACCTATAACGTTCCCGTTTATTCGCACGATGGCGATAAGCCCCTTTTCAATATGTGGATGCTCGACAGTGCGTGGCACGACAAGGCTGAGGATAAATGCTATCAGGCGATAAAGCCTGAAACCGTTGAATGGTATAAGCAGACTTCAGCAAAGCTTACTGCCGAAAACGGCGGTGTGCCCGTGCCCTCGATTATGTTTGCTCATATTCCTCTGCCCGAGATTCTCAATCTTATTGAAGAGTGCGGGCCCAATGATGCGGGCGCAGTTCCTGATCGTAACAACGGCTGGTGCAGACTCAAAGCTGATTGCAGGGGAGTTATGGGAGAATATCCCTGCGTTCTTCCCGAAACAAACGGACTTTTTGAAGCGGCGCTTGAATGCGGCGATGTTAAGGCAATCGTTTCGGGCCACGACCACACCAACTGCTTCGAAGGCAGATACAAAGGAATCGAATTTCTTCAGACCTCTTGCGCATCCTTCCGTTGCTACGGCGGCGAAATGAGAGGCGTTCGCGTGTTTGAAATTGACGAAAGAGACCCTTCGGATTATATAACATATTTCTTCAATTATGCCGAGCTCTGCGGAAGAACTCCGAGCGCAAAGCTTCGTTATTTCTGGGATGCAGATGAAAAAGAAAAGCAGAAGTTTGCG
>JAZLBI010000093.1:0-12478 GCA_045613625.1 Acutalibacteraceae bacterium
GGTTTACCTTATCCATCGCCGTGACGAATTCCGTGGTTCCAGACACGAAGTGGAAAAAGTGCTGGCAAACCCAAAAATTGAAATTCTTTATGATACAATTCCACTGGCTATTGAAGGCGAAGGCAATGTATCCAGACTGAAAGTTAAAAACGTAAAAACAGAAGAAGAAAAAACACTGTTCACATCAGCTGTTTTCGTTGCTGTTGGCCTTGTGCCACAGAACGACCTGTTTACAGGCAAAGTTGATATGGATGGCGGCTATATCGCTGCAGGTGAAAACTGCCTGACAAATGTACCTGGCGTATTCGTAGCAGGGGACACAAGAACAAAAACTCTCCGTCAGCTGGTAACAGCTACATCAGACGGCGCTATCGCAGCAACAGCAGCGGCACACTATCTGGATAATTAATTCATAAATAAAAGCACCTCTTTTCACAGGTGCTTTTTTATGTCGGAATTATGCTTTTGCGCCGATTTCCAGTTCGTCAGCGTGTTCTTTCATTGCTTCAATACAGATAGCGGCTACTTCTTTCACTTCCATACCCAGTAAATCACAACCCATTTTGATTACATCACGGTTGCATTTTGCGGCAAATTTCTTGTCTTTGTACTTTTTCATAAAGCTGGAGATTTCCATATCTGTGATACCCAGAGGGCGCATTCTTGCAGCGGCCTGGATGATACCTGTCAGTTCATCAACTGTAAACAGTGATTTTTCAATGTTTGCTTCAGGTTTTACATCGTTGCGCAGTGTGTAGCCGTGGGAAAGGATAGCACGGATTTCTTCGTCAGAAAGGCCTGCTTCTTTCAGTGGGCCTGCTGTGTGTTCCAAATGTTCTTCTGGGTGCTGCTGATAGTCATAATCGTGCAGATAGCCGATTGCCATCCAGTGTTTTTTATCTTCGCCGAAATGCTCTGCAAGACCGCCCATAGCAACCATAACATTCTTTGCGTGAAGAATAAGATGAGGCTCGGTTGTGGTTGTTGCAAGAAGTTCTTTTGCTCTTTCCAATGTCAGCATTTTTATTTTCTCCTTTTTTCTGTATAGGATTATTATAAATCCGCCGTAATCCGATGTCAACAGATAAAGAAAAGCGCAACAGAATAATTCCGTTGCGCCTGATTTTCGCTGTTCGGTTTGATGAATCGAAATTTGCGTTATATCGGTTATTTTATTTATTAACACAGCGAAGCACTGCATTTCCGTCACGGTAAAACTCAACAGCGGTGATTGAAATATTATCAAGAGAAAATCTGAAGATATGAGGTTTAACCCCTAAAGCTGTTGGAATAAGATATTCAAGAAATCCATGATGGCTGAAAACCGCAACGCGTTCACCGAAAGAAAATCTGTTTTTGATGTAAGAAATCACTTTTTCTGAACGGATAACATTATCCTCAAAAGCCTCACATCCAAATTCATAATTCTCGGTGCCGTAGAGCTTTTTACACATTTTTGTGTTTTTGTAATATTGTTGGAGATATTCTTCACTGCAGCCGTAATAGCCGGGTGTGCAACCACATTCCACGAGCTCGGGACAGATTTCAAGCAAAGGCTTGTCAGGCTTTGCATTGCAAACGCCAACGGCAGTTTTAAAACTGCGCAACAGAGAACTTGTTATATATGCATCTATCGGCAAATCTTTAAGCTTTTCGCCTAACTCAATGCACTGCTGTTCACCTTTTGCGGTAAGCTCGCCATCGCTCGGATCTCGGTCTCCGATATCACCATAGTCTGTTTCGGCATGTCTGATAAAAATAATTTGTAATGAATCATGTTTTTTCATATTTTCACCTTTTGATTTCTGTGATATTTGATTATAAAATTCTTGGTTGCCATTCTGCTGAAAGATAGTCTGAATTCGGCAAATTCTTGTTTATTAAACTGAATTATATCATATCCGCATCAAAAAATCCACTGATTCAAAAAGTAAAAGAGCCTCTGCAAGCAGAGACTCTTACCCTCACTAAAAAAACTAAAACAAAGTTCAAAGGAGAGAACTTTATTTTCTTTATGGTAACATAAAATTTTATGCAAGTTAAACTGTTTTGTTGCAAAGCATTGAAATATTCACATTTTGCGGGTATAATCAAAATAAAAGGAGGGTACGTATGGCCGTTAAACTTAACGAAAACAAAGAAATTGTTGAAAAAATAAGGCAGGGTCTCAAGGCGAAAGACGGCTACTGCCCGTGCCGCTTGGCGAAACTGCCCGAATACAAATGCATATGCGAAGAATTCAAAGCGCAGATTGCAGACCCCGAATTTGAGGGCTACTGCCACTGTATGCTTTATTATAAATCGAAAGACTAACGGAGGTATTGATATGTCAGTTAAAAAAATCGAAGCTATCGAATTCGGCAACGAAGTGTTGAATTATAAAGGAACCGTTCTGGTTGATTTTTATGCCGATTGGTGCGGCCCCTGCCAGATGCTTGCGCCCGTTATTGATGAAATCGCTCAGGAGCGCACAGACACCAAGTTTGTTAAGCTCAATGTTGATGACTGCCCCGAAATTGCACAGCTTTTCGGAGTTATGAGCATCCCCACTCTTATCGCATTCAAAGACGGCAGCGCAGTTTCACAGAATGTCGGTTACTGCACAAAAGATGCTGTTCTCAAAATGATTTCATTATGAAACGGTGGATTATCCTGATGCTGTCTGTATTTCTCTGCCTTTTTGCGGGATGCGAAAATTCAAATGAACCCGCTTCATTTGAGCAGATATCCCCCGCTGTGGCAAAATCGCTTATGGAAAGCGAGCGCGACTGCGTTATTCTTGATGTTCGCACCGAAGAAGAATTTGCCGAAGGGCATATAAAAAACGCAATCCTGATTCCCGATTATGAAATTGAAGCAAAAGCAGAATCGATTCTTCAAGATAAAAAGCAGTTGATACTTGTTTATTGCCGAAGCGGAAGAAGAAGCAAACTCGCCGCACAGGCTCTTGTTGATATGGGCTACACCAACGTCAATGAATTCGGCGGCATAATCGATTGGAACTATGAAATTGTGACATAAAAACAAGGGGCTGTTTTTACAGCCCCTTTTTTTGTCAATGCTCGTCGCCCGCAGAAAATGTTTGTTTGTCGGCAACGAGATTAAGCTCCGCCATACAGACAAAAACCGCCCATAAAATGAGCGGTTTGAGTGTTTGATTAAAGTTTTGAGAAGCCGTGGCTGTTGATGAGAGCATCAAGCTTTTTGCCTTCTTTGCAAAGTGGGCATTCGTGCGACGGGCAGGCAAAATAATCCGTAAGGTCGTTGGGGTTGAATACGGAATTGACTGCATAGCCGTTGCACTCTGTTGCGGTTGAGAATATTGACGCAACACCCACAACCTCGCCGCCATAGTATCCTACAGCTTCCATAGCCGCCTTCACTGTGCCGCCCGTTGCAACGGAAACAGCAAGAATAAGAACATGCTTGCCCTTAATCATGGGCACGATGTTATCTCTGAAAAGAAGCTGTGAGCTGTTTGTCATTTCAGGGGTAACAACATAAATGGTCTGGTGGGCATTTATATTCATCCAATTGTTTTTGGTGAGTTCATCTGCAAGGCAGGCACCGATAACCTCTGTGCCGTCAAGGCAGAGAATGGTGTCAATGATGTTTACCTTATAATGGCTGTTGCTGCAAAGCTCCTGAGCAACTGCCTTCGCTTCTGAAAGACGCGATTTCTGAGCGGCAACATCGATATAATAGTTGCTGTGTGAATGGTTGGTTGCAAAATGACCCTTTGCAACGCGAAGGAAAAGGTTGCTTCTCTTGGTTTTGATTTTAGTGATGCTTGATGTAGGCATAGAAAAATCCTCCTTGGAATTTGGATTACAATATTATTCTATAATAAATATGTTATAATTACAAGAAAAATTTTTGTTTCAGAGCAATTTTTTGTAAATATTTAATGATTTTTCAACAAAAAACTCATTGATATTGACTGTGCGGCGTGGTATAATTATGCTGTAGAAAAAGGGCGTTATGCACCCGATGTTCAAAAACCCGTTCAGGAGGAATAAATTTATGAAAATGTCATTCCGTTGGTATGGCGAATCAGACCCCGTTTCTCTTCAGTATATCCGTCAGATTCCGAATATGAAAAGCATTGTAAGCGCTGTTTACGATGTTAAACCGGGCGAGGTATGGCCCGAAGAAAGCCTTGCAAAAATGAAAAAACAATGCGATGACAACGGCCTTGTTTTTGATGTTGTTGAGTCAATCCCCGTTCACGAAGATATCAAGCTCGGCAGAGGCGATGTTGACCGTCTCATTGAGGTTTATTGTGAAAATATCCGCCGTTGCGCAAAATACGGCGTTAAATGCGTAACATATAACTTTATGCCCGTTTTCGACTGGACACGCACTCAGCTTGACAAGGAAGCCGCAGACGGCTCAACAAGCCTTGTTATGTATTGGGAGCAGATGAAGGGTCTTGACCCTCTTAAGGATGATATTCATCTTCCCGGCTGGGATTCAAGCTACACTCAGGATGAGGTCAGAGAGCTCATAAACGCATACGGCGAAATCGGCGAAGAAGGTCTTTGGGCAAATCTTGAGAGATTTCTTAAAAAAGTTGTTCCCGTTGCAGAGGAATGCGGCGTGAGAATGGCAATTCATCCCGATGACCCCCCGTACCCCATTTTCGGCCTTCCCAGAATCATAACAAACGAAGAAAATCTCGACAGAATGCTTGCAATCGTTGATTCTCCCGCAAACAGCCTTTGCCTTTGCACGGGCTCACTCGGCTGCGCGGCATCAAACGATGTTATCGCAATGGTGCGTAAATACAGCGCCGCAGACAGAATTGCATTTATGCATATGAGAAATATTCTTATTATGCCCGACGGAAGCTTCGAAGAAAGCGGTCATCTCTCAAACTGCGGAAGCCTTGATATGTTTGAAATAACAAAGGCTCTTGTTGAAACAGGATTTGACGGCTATGTAAGACCCGACCACGGAAGAATGATATGGGGCGAAACCGGCAAACCCGGCTACGGACTCTATGACCGTGCTCTCGGTGCGGCATATATCAACGGACTTTTTGAAGCTTGCGAAAAGTCAATTCGCAATGCGTAATTCGTAATTCGTAATTGTTTGCAACCGAAATATATTGTAACGGTCGGCAATCCGAATATTTTGGGCAATGCTCTTCAGAAACTTTTCACTATTCATTTTTCACTACTCACTTGAAAAGAGGTAAAACATAATGAACGCAATTTCAGAAAAAATAATGTCAATCGGCGTTGTGCCCGTTATAAAGCTCAACAACCCCGAAAGAGATTCCGTTGCTCTTGCAAAAGCTCTTGTTGAAGGCGGAGTTCCCGTTGCAGAGGTAACATTCCGCGCAGCAGGGGCGGCAACAGCAATAAAGCTTATGAGCGAAAACGTTCCCGAAATGCTTGTCGGTGCGGGAACCGTTCTTTCAACCGCTCAGGTTGATGAAGCAATTGAAGCAGGCGCAAAATTCATTGTTACACCTGGTCTTGACGAAGAAATCGTTAAATACTGTCAGAGCAAAAATGTTCCCATCTATGCGGGCTGCACAACACCCACAGACTATCACACAGCTTACAGACCCGGCCTTGATGTGCTCAAATTCTTCCCCGCAGAGCAGAGCGGCGGTCTTGATAAAATCAAGGCAATGAGCGCCCCCTTCCCGATGTTCAAGGTTATGCCCACGGGCGGTATTTCGCTCAAAAACCTCGGCGAATATCTCGCTTGCCCCGTTATTGCGGCTTGCGGCGGTTCATATATGGTAACTGCAGACCTCATCGACAACCAGAAATGGGATGAAATCATCAACCTTTGCAAACAGTCGGTTGAAATAGTCAAGGAGGCAAGAAAATAATGGCAAGAGTTGTTACTTTCGGCGAAATTATGCTTCGCCTTGCTCCCAACGGATATTACAGATTCTTTCAGGATGACCAGCTTCAGGCAACTTTCGGCGGCGGTGAAGCAAACGTTTCGGTTTCACTTGCAAACTACGGCTTTGATTCCGTTTATGTTACAAAACTCCCCGCTCACGCAATCGGTCAGGCGGCTGTTAATTCGCTTCGTTATTTCGGCGTTGACACAAGCAAAATTGTTCGCGGCGGCGACCGAGTAGGCATCTATTTCCTTGAAAAAGGAGCTTCACAGCGCGGCAGCGTTTGCATTTATGACAGAGCTCATTCGGCAATTCAGGAAGCTGACCCCTCGGATTTTGATTGGGACAGCATCTTTGAAGGTGCAGACTGGTTCCATTTCACGGGCATAACTCCCGCTCTCGGTGCAAATCTTGTTGAAATCTGCAAGCAGGCCTGCATTGCGGCAAAGGCAAAGGGCGTTAAAATCTCGTGCGACCTCAACTACAGAGGCAAACTCTGGACAAGAGCTGAGGCAAGAGAAGCAATGACCGAGCTTTGCAAATATGTTGATGTTTGCATTTCAAACGAAGAGGATGCAAAGGATGTTTTCGGCATTGAAGCTGAAAACACCGATATCTACGGCGGAAAGCTCAACAAAGAGGGCTATAAATCCGTTGCAAAACAGCTTGCAGACACATTCGGCTTTGAGAAGGTTGCAATCACGCTTCGCTCTTCAATTTCTGCAAACGATAATGATTGGGCGGGTATGCTCTACGACGGCGAAAACTACTGCTTCTCAAAGGAATATCATCTTCACATCGTTGACAGAGTAGGCGGCGGCGACAGCTTCGGCGGCGGCCTTATCTATGCTCTTCTCAGCGGTAAAGATACTCAGAGCGCAATCGAATTTGCGGTTGCGGCATCAGCTCTCAAACATTCAATCGAAGGCGATTTCAACAGAATTTCGGTTTCGGAAGTTGAAAAGCTTGCGGGCGGCGACGGCTCGGGCAGAGTTCAGAGATAATAAAGAAAAAATTACAGGGACTGATTTTCATCAGTCCCTGTTTTTTTACAGCGCATTTTTGATTTTTTTAAGCACCGAATACGGAATTTTCATATTTCCGAGACCCGTGCCGATTGAAATATGCGGTTTCATTTTTGCGTGAAAATCTGTGCCGCCCGATATCATCAATCCCAGTTCCTTTGCCATTGATTGGAATTTCTCTTGCATTTCGGGGGTATAATCCGTATAGTAGCCTTCAATTCCGTTAAGGCCGTAGGATTTTAATTCTTTGAAGAAATCATAAAGCCAATCATCGCTCTGAAAAATAAGATGAGGATGCGCAACAAAAGCAAGGCCGCCGCAATCCCTGATAAGCTTCACTGCTCTTTCGGCGGTTAAAACCTGCTTTTCACAATAGGCATATTTGCCCGCCGCCATATATTTATCAAATCCCTCTTTAACGCTCTCGGTGTAGCCTTTATCCATAAGCACTCTTGCAAAATGAGCTCTGCCAACGAAATTATTCGGTGCAAGCGCGCGCACTTCTTCAAGATTTATGTCAAAACCAAGCTCGTTGAGTTTTTGACAGGTGACATAATTGCGCTCTATTCTCAAATCAACAACCTCGGTGAGCACCTTTTTCAGTTCAGGGTTTTCGATATCAATATAATAGCCGAGAATATGGGTTTCGGTTTCGGACTGAACTGAAAATTCAATCGCGGGCACAACCTCAACGCCGATTTTTTTGCCCTCCTCCATTGCTTCATAAATGCCGTCAACCGTGTCGTGGTCGGTAAGCGCAATTGCGGCAAGACCCGCTCTTTTTGCTTCACGCACAACCTCGGCGGGAGTCATCGAGCCGTCAGATTTGAGCGAATGAGTATGTAAATCAATATATCTTTCCATAAAATCACCACGCCTATTTTATCACTCCGCAAATACAAATTCAAGCCTGTTGAAAAATATAAATATATATGGTATTATTTATACATTATATTAAAGAGGGTTTAATATGAAACTCAAACGAAAATTTTCACAAACAAGAATAATCGCTCTCGGCTTTCTTTCGATAATCGCAATCGGCACTCTTCTGCTGATGATGCCATTTGCGTCAAAAAGCGGTGAAAGTGCGGGATTTGTGCCGGCGCTGTTTACGGCGGTTTCTTCATCGTGCGTGACGGGCCTTATCGTGCTCGACACCGCAACAAGCTGGTCGCTGTTCGGTCAGATTGTCATTATCAGCCTCATTCAGGTGGGTGGTCTCGGATTTATGACGATTGCAACGATGTTTTCAATGCTGCTCAAAAGAAAAATGGGGCTTCGCGAAAAAGAAATTATGGTTGAAAGCATCAACACCGAGCATATCGGCTCAATCCGCAACATAACGGGCAAAATCATTGCGGGCACGGCAATTTTCGAGGGCGCGGGTGCGCTTCTGCTTGCAACAAGGTTCATCCCCGAATTCGGCTGGGCAAAAGGAATATGGTATTCCGCTTTTCATTCAATTTCGGCATTCTGCAACGCGGGATTTGACCTTATGGGAATAAAAGAGCCCTATTCTTCGTTCGTAAGCTTTGCTGATGATCCCGTGGTAATACTCACTCTTTCCTTGCTCATCGTTATCGGCGGCATCGGTTTTCTCGTCTGGGATGATATCAGCAAAAACAAACTGAAATTCAAACGCTATCAGCTTCACACCAAAATCGTGCTCACGGTTACGGCAATACTTCTTGTTATTCCTACTGTTCTTTTCTTCATTTTTGAAAGGAACTTCACAAACGAAGGTCTGAGTTTCGGAAACAGCCTTCTTAATTCGATTTTTGATTCCGCAACGGCAAGAACGGCGGGCTTCAACTCAACCGATACCGCATCCCTTTCGCCCGCAAGCAAAATGTTGACGGTGTTTCTTATGTTTATCGGCGGTTCTCCCGGTTCAACTGCGGGCGGTATAAAAACAACAACCCTTGCGGTTATCGCAATCTCAACCTTCAACGGCATAACGCGCCGTCAGTCAAAAGGTATTTTCGGCAGAAGGCTTGAAAAGGATGCAATCCACAAAGCGAGCTCGGTTGTTTTCACAAATATGAGCCTTGCGATTTTTGGAATCATCGCAATTCTTGCTCTTCAGCCCGAATTTGATATCGGCGATGTTGTTTTTGAATGCGCATCGGCTATAGGCACCGTTGGTATGACAACGGGCATCACCCGTGACCTTGAAACCGCGTCGCGGCTGATTGTTGCATTTCTGATGTTTTGCGGAAGGGTAGGCAGCGTTTCGTTTGCCCTCGCACTTATGGAAAAGAAGGCATCTCCGCCCGTTAAAAACCCGAGAGAAAAAATTACGATTGGATAGGTGAACAATATGAAATCATTTCTTATAATCGGTATGGGTCATTTCGGCCATCATCTTTGCAGAAGCCTCGCAGAAACCGAATGCGAAATTATGATTGTTGATAAAGAAGAAGAGGCAATCGAAGATATGCTCCCCTATGTTGTGAGCGCAAAAATCGGCGATTGCACAAACATCGAAGTGCTCAAAACCTTTGATATTCCTTCGTTTGACACCTGCTTTGTGTGCATAGGCGAAAACTTTCAGAACAGCCTTGAAATCACAAGCCAACTCAAAGAATGCGGCGCAAAAAAGGTTATCAGCAAAGCTGACAGAGATATTCAGGAAAAATTTCTTCTTCGCAACGGCGCAGATGAGGTTATCTATCCCGAAAAAAACATGGCCGAGCGTTATGCAGTAACAGAAAGCAGCGAGCATATTTTCAATTATATCGACCTCGGCAGCGATTATTCGATTTTTGAAATTGATGTTGCAGACCGTTGGGTGGGCAAAACCGTTAAGGAACTCAACTTCAGAGTTAAATATAGCCTCGTTGTGCTCGCAACAAAGAAAAACGGCGAAGTCAAACCCGTTATAACGGGCGAAAGACGCTTTGAAAAGGATGAACATCTTCTTGTGCTCGGCAGAGAAGAAGATGTTCGCAAGCTTACGAAATAACATTGACAAAAGCATATTTATAATGTAAAATTTAATCAATAAATTTTTTGGAGGTAATTATTATGGTTTTAGCTGCTGTCGGCAAAAACGGCACAGGCAAGGATTTCTTCCTTGAATATGTTGCAAAAACATACGGCTTCCCCATGATTTCAATCGGTGATGTTGTAAGAGAGCTTGCTGCTCAGGACGGTCTTGAGCTCACAAGAGATAACCTTCACGCAACATCAAAGAAGTATATGGCTGCTAACGGTCAGACCTTCTTCCCCGAGATGATTGTTAAGAAAATCAAAGAATCAGACAGCCCCAACTTCCTTGTTTCGGGCATCCGTCCTCCCTCAGATATCGAGGTTTCCAAGAAGGCATTCGGCGACAAGTTTGTTCTTGTTGACGTTGTTATCAGCGATGACGAAGTACGCTATCAGAGAATGCTTGCAAGAGGCTCTGAAAGAGACGGCAAGAGCATTGAAAAGCTTCGCGAAAACGACCTTCACGAAGAAGAAATCTTCCACACCAGCGAAAGCGAAAAAATGGCTGACTACATTATGAAGAATGATGGCACAGTTGACGATTTCTACGCAGGCGTTAAGGATTTCTACGATAACTATCTCAAGGCTAAGCTTGACTAAAAAACAAATCCGCTGATTGATTTCAGCGGATTTTTTGTTTTATTATGTTGTTTTGATTTTATCGGGAAAGCTGAACCTTGTATTCTGTCATTTTTCCGACCTGTGCGGCGATTACGAATTGATAAGATTCTTCGATCAGAATGACAAAAAGATAAATCCCCGTATATAATTCCACATAAAAAAGCGGCTTGCTCAACGCAAACCGCTTTTGTTTATTTGATTTTATCAGCCGCCAAGCTTGCCGCCGATTGAACCGAGAAGTTCAAACATTCTGCCCCAAACATCGCTCTGAAGAGCTTCTGCAAGGAATGCGGGAACTGTGTTGAGAAGGAAGTTGAGAATGCCTTCAAAGAACTCTGTGATCTTTGTCATTGCATTATCTACTCTGCCAACCTTAACGCTGTAGCTGTTTTCAATATTCTTAACTGAAACCCAGTTTGCTGAGCCGTCAGCGTTTGTGCCCTTATATTCCTGAAGTTCAAAAGCAACCTTAACGGTAACATTCTTTTCAGCATAGTTTTCAGCTGTGAAGCTGCCGCTGTTTGAAACCTTGAGGGGAGCTGCAAAAGGAGTTGTTTCCTTGATTGTTGTGTCGCCATAAACAACCTGATATGAAACGGGAACGATTCTTGTGTCGCCGTAAACAACCTTGTTGATATCTGCGGGGCCGTCACCTGTTACGGTGAAAGTAATTTCTGAGTTAGCGTATGCGCCGTCTTTGCCGCTGAATGCAATTTTCTTTTCATCTGCTTCAAAGTTTGCAACTGCATTTGTCTTAACCATAAATGCGCCGCTCACTGCTGAGGGGTCTTCTTTTGCTGCGTCAAATGTATATCTTGCATAGAAGGTATACTGTGTGTCAGCCTTAAGACCCTTGAATTCGCCTGATGCCTGCCATGCGCCGTCGCCGAGTTTATATTCAACGCCTGCACCTGCATCAACGGTGATTGATGTGTTTGATTTGTCTGCAAGAGTGAGGGTGGGAACGCCTGTTTTGCCCGCCTTCTTTGTTGTTACGGTAATTGTTGCTTCAGCACTCTCGTAGTGAGTGTTTGTTGCCTTTTTCTTGGCTGCAACAGTGTATGTTGTTTCTGCATCAAGCTCATCAAACATAATGGCATCCTTGCCTGTTGAATCTGTCCAGTCATAAACGAGTTCGCCGTCTGCATCCTTAAGAGCATACTGGCAGCCTGCAGCTGCAACAACTGTTATTGATGATGAAGTGATAGCTGAGGGAACAGGTGTTGCGGGAGCTTTCTGTTCGCCCTTGATGCTTACTTCAAAGTTATCCTCTGAATAATATATTTTTGAGTCTGCTGAAGGAATAACATAAGCCTTAACGGTGTATTTGGTGCCATATTCAAGGTTAAAGAACATTGTTGAGCCGTCGCCGAGAATCTGTGATGAAGCTGCAGGTTCAATTTCAACACCAACTGCATACTCAAAGCCACCGATAATGATATCATCAATATCTTCAACAAGAATTGTTCTGTTTTCTTCGTTGAAATCGCAGATTTCAGCTGTTCCGGGAACTGTGATTGCGGGAACAACCTTTGTTGATGCTGTGCCTTCAACGGTATTTGTTTCGTCAACGATTGAAGCTGTAACAGTGTATTCTGTTTCAAGTTCAACATCGCTGATTGTGTAGCTGCCGTCTTCGTTCTTAACAGCTTCAACAGCTTCTTCACCTGCGGCTGCTGTGATTTCTACGGGATAGTAGGTATCGTTTGCCGAATAGTGAATGTTTTCGGGCTTTGCAACGGAAATTGTCATTGTTTCCTGATCAAATTCGCACACAGGAGCGGAAATAGTGATGGAAACGGGTGTTGTTGCATCCTCGCCTTCTGCGCTTGCTGAAACTGCCATGCATGAGAAAATCATAAGCATTGACATAACAAGAGCAAGAATTTTCTTTGTCATTTTAATCATTTTCATATCCTCCGTTTTATAATTTTTGAGAATTACACAGTGCATTATATCATAATATTCACAAAAA
>JAZLBI010000094.1:0-3326 GCA_045613625.1 Acutalibacteraceae bacterium
GCTTCGGGGAGGCCTGCTTCGGCAGCGGAGGTGATGAGCGAAACTGCTCTTTCGTGGTCAACCTCAACATCGATGCCTGAAAGATATGCAAGGCCGATAAAGAAATTATGCTCGGGTGAGCTGTCGTTTTCTTTTTTTGCCATCTTCTGCACAGCTTCAAGAAGACTTTTGCTCAGTTCAGTTTCGTTATGCGCATCCGTACAGACAGGAATATCTTTATAGCATTCTTCAAGCAATTCCCTGTCTGTTGAAACAACCTCTGCAGGAAAAATAATCTTGTTTCTCTCAACTGCCATAGGATATTCCGTTGACATAACATAATTCGGCTCATTAACAAGATTGGGCGTTACCGCCATAACAAAAAGTCCACTTTTGTTGAGTGCATCCTCAATTGAATCGTTGAAATTTTCGCCGGGAGTAAGAAATTCATCATACCATATCGCTATATCTCGGCAGAAATCGTTTTTATGTATCAGACGCATAAGTTCCTGAGCATATTTTCTGTCCTTTTTGCGGTAGCTGAGGAATACATAAGCATCAAATGCCGCTCTTACCTTTGCGGCAAGCTCATCGCCGATAAGCACCGATGAAAGATATTTTTCGAGCTTTTCATCATAGCTGATAGCGGTCAAATCGTTTGAATTCGGGTCAAGAAACTGCAAATCACCGCATTTTTGGTTAAACAGCTCTTCAAGGCCGTTTTCCTGCATAATCGGCAGAACGGGAATGTGTTTTTCGATCGCAAACTTAAATTCGGAGTCAAGCACTCTGTTTGATTCAACAAGCAAATTCGAGGTTACGGGCATAACAAAAAGCTGCATCTGACCAAGGTCGAGAAACAGTTCATCTTCGCTGTATGACGCAGTGTTGTCAAGATAAAAAATTGCGCAATTTTGCTTTTTGAGAATATCTTCTGATATTTTTTCAAAGCAGCGCTCAAAATCCTTGGAATGGCACGAAAAATACACCCTCGGCATTCCCTGAGGACTTGCCATACCTCTTGTTTTGAATTTCAGAGCACTCATAAGCACACTCCTCTTCATCGTTATATTACAATGATATTTTATATTTCTGCCAAAGTCAACCGCTGTATTACATATAACGGCGGATTTTTTCTTTTTTCGCACGTAAATCGGATATGTTTTTTTTGATTTTTATATAGATTTTATATTTATTGCGTGATATAATATAGGATGGATAAAAATAAACAGGAGAATTTTAAAATGATACTTTCTGATAAAACATTAATGAAAATGCTTGAAGAAGGAACATTGGTTGCAGAACCTATTGAACCTGCACAGGTTCAGCCCGCAAGCATTGATATCCGTTTGGGCAACACTTTCAGCATTGTTAAGGATTCTTCAACGGGAATTATAAATCTCGAAGATAAAATCGAATACGAAACTATTGAAACCGATACATATGTATTGCTGCCCGGTCAGTTTGTGCTTGCAACAACAATGGAGTATTTTGAGCTTCCCGATGATTTAACGGCTTTTGTTGAAGGCAGAAGCTCGCTCGGCAGAATGGGTCTTTTTATTCAGAATGCAGGCTGGGTTGACCCTGGCTTCAAGGGCGAAATCACGCTTGAGCTTTTCAATGCAAACCGCTGTGCAATCGAGCTTAAAGCAGGCAGAAGAGTCGGCCAGCTTGTTTTTGCAAAGATGGACGAAAAAGCACTCAATCCTTATAACGGAAAATATCAGGGTCAGCGCGGTGCAACAGGTTCAAGAGTTTTTCAGGATAAAGAAATAAAATAATTCATTCACGGAAGGATGATATATATGAAATATGCGGTAGTGCTTTATGACGGAATGGCGGATTATCCCGTTCCCGCACTCGGCGGCAAAACTCCTATGGAGCTTGCAAAAAAGCCCAACTTTGATGCGCTTGCAAAGAAGGGCAGAGTTGGTCTTGTGAGAACCGTTGCAGACGGCCTCAAACCCGGCAGTGACGTTGCAAATCTCAGCGTTCTCGGCTATGACCCCAAGGTGTGCTACACAGGCCGCTCACCCCTTGAAGCTGTGAGCATCGGCGTTAAGATGAAGGATACGGATGTTGCGCTTCGTTGCAATGTTGTTACCCTCAGCGATGAAGAAAATTATGAAGATAAAACAATGATAGATTATTCCGCAGGCGATATTTCAAGCGAAGATGCGGCAGAAATCATCAAAACCGTTCAGGAGCATTTCGGCAACGATGAGTTCAGATATTATAACGGTGTTAGCTACCGTCATTGCCTTATCTGGGATAACGGCACAACCGAGCTCGACAAAATGACTCCTCCCCATGATATTTCGGGCAGAGTTGTCGGCGAATATCTCTCAACATCGCCCAATGCAGAGAAACTCATTGCGATGATGAAAGAAAGCTACGACCTTCTCAAAGATCACCCCGTAAACAAGAAGAGAATTGCAGAGGGTAAGGCTCCCGCAAACTCAATATGGCTCTGGGGTGAGGGCAGCAAGCCCGCTCTGAGCGATTTTGAAGAGACCTACGGCGTTAAGGGCAGCATCGTTTCTGCCGTTGACCTTCTTAAAGGTATTGCAATCTGCGCAGGTATGGGCGTGCCCGAGGTTGAAGGCGCAACAGGCTACATAGATACAAACTTTGAAGGCAAGGCAAATGCCGCAATCGAAGAATGGGAAAACGGCAAGGACCTTGTTTATATTCATATCGAAGCTCCCGATGAATGCGGCCACAGAAACGAGCCTGAAAATAAAGTGAGGGCAATTGAACTCATTGACGAAAGAGTGCTCCCCATTCTTCTTGATTATCTTAACAATTGCGGTGAGGATTATAAAATTATGATTCTTCCCGACCACCCCACACCTATTGTTACAAAAACACACGCATCAGACCCCGTGCCTTTTATGATTTACCATAAAAACGGTGAGGTTGACGGCGTTGAAACCATAAACGAGAAAACAGCCGAAGCAACCGGTGATTTTGTTGAAATCGGTTGCGGTCTTATGAAAGAATTTCTGGAGGCATAAAAATGAGCTATAAGATTAACACAAAATGTATTCTCAGCGGCTATTCACCCAAAAACGGCGAGCCCAGACAGGTGCCCATCTATCAGAGCACAACATATAAATATGATTCAATTGTTGAAATGGGCAGGCTTTTTGACCTTGAAGCATCGGGTTATTTCTATACCCGCCTTGCAAACCCCACTAACGATGCTGTTGCCGCAAAGATTGCAGACCTTGAAGGCGGTGTTGGCGCAATGCTTACCTCGTCTGGTCAGGCGGCATCATTCTATTCAATCTTTAATATCGCAGGTGCGGGCGACCATATCGTAAGCTCTGCGGCTATTTACGGCG
>JAZLBI010000095.1:0-1725 GCA_045613625.1 Acutalibacteraceae bacterium
GCTTTTCTTACACGCTGAATTGCTTCGGTAAGCTTTTCAACGCCGTCGATGATTTCATAAGTTTTTGTAGCCATTTTTTATCCTCCTGAATATGTTTTACATAATTGATAACTTATTGTTAAGATATGCGAGTGAGAGTGCCAGTCTTTCCTGCTTCAAAAGAATTCCATCAGGCACTTCAAGGTTGCACGGAGCAAAATTCCATATTGCTGAAATTCCGCTTTCAATCATTTTGTCACACACATTTTGTGCAGACCCTGTGCCAACGGTTATGATTCCGATTCTGACATTATTTTGTTTGCAGTATTCATCAAAATCATTCATCGGCAGAATTTCAACCGAACGGTTATAGCGGATTGCCGTTTCGTTACAATCGAATGCAGCGATGATTTTTACACCGTAATCCTCAAAGTCATCAAACTCGAGAAGCGCTTTTCCGAGTTTGCCTGCACCGACAAGCACGGCATTAGTCATATCACCCTGACCGAGATGACTTTCAATGCACTTTATCAGATCAACGGTTTTATAGCCAACCTTCGGCTTTCCCGCTCCGCTTACGGCACTCAGATCTTTTCGGACCTGAACTTCGCCGAGAGAAAGTTTTTTGGCAATCATGGTTGCAGAAATATACGGAACATCATCTGCTGAAAGCTCACGCAGAAATTGAAGATAATGCGGAAGTCTGCCTAAAGTTGCTTTTGTTACAGTTGATTTTTCCATTTCGCCGCCCCCTTTTCTTAAGCCTTAGTTATCTTAACAAAACTTGAACGAGTTGGGAATTATTAAAATGTTCAATCGGTATTATCAATATCGATAACCCTCATATCGATATAAAAAATCAAGACCCGTCCATTACGGACGAGCCTTGGAAATTTCGTTGTTCAGATGTTTTCGTTTTGATTCGCAAAGGGCGGTTATGAATTTTTTATCAAGGTCTGTGAGCTTATAGCCGTTACGGTAAACGAGCACATCTTTATAGACCTTTTTATTATCTATACACTTTTTCTGAACGAGGTTGTATCTTTCAAGAACACTCGGCGGTGCGGGCGAAACCCACATGAATGTTTCGGGATTCTGCGAAAGCAAATCAAACTGGCTTGCTCTTTCAAAAATGAAAATTCTGCGGTCAATGTTATCGGGAAGCTCCGATTTAACAACCTTTGCAAGCGGAAGAGACGGAACATAAGGATCTGCATGTGCAATTTCGATATAGTCCGTCAAATCATCAAATGTGATAACATCCTTTTTCGCAAGCGGATTATCCGCACTCATAATCAGACAATAGGAAAACTCTGTCACCATTTCATAGCTGAGAGCCTTTTCTTCAAGCATCGATTTGAAATACTTATCAAAATTCTCCGCATAACGGATAATACCCAATTTATAGTCGTGATTGAGTATATTGTTGATTGTTCTCTGCGAGTTGGTTTCCTTATAGAATATCTCACAGGCATCTTTTGAAAGAGTTTTGGAAAATTCCGCAAACGCATCGGAAATGTAGCATGCGCGCGGCACAGAGATCGAAAACTTCTGTTTCTTTACCTGACCGCTTTTATACATATTCTCAACCTGATCAATCTGCTTGAGAATATCCTTTGCATAGCTTATGAATTCTTCGCCTTCGGGAGTTAAAACCATCCCCTTTGCGGTACGGTCAAAAACTGTTATACCCAAATCTGCTTCAAGCTCTTTGATTGAACGGCTGATGTTGGGCAAAGCTACATA
>JAZLBI010000096.1:0-32141 GCA_045613625.1 Acutalibacteraceae bacterium
CCGGCGTGATTATATTTGCAGTTATTTTTGTTCTCGCAGTTGTTGCCGCTCTTGTTTACATCATAATTATGAGCGACAGAAAAGGCAAGGCGCACTATCTTTACCCCGCAGTTGTTTTCTATCTTATAGGTCTTGTCCTTGTTTTCTTTGCGGATACAAACATTCTCTACTTCCTTTTCGCCGCAATAATCACACTTGTCGGCTACGGCTTGCTTATGATTATGCTCGGCGCTGCAGTGCGTGACTTCACTCCCGAAGACAAAACAGGTCAGCTTCAGGGCATCAGAATGATATTCTCTGTTCTTGTGCCCATGCTTATCGGTCCCACCGTTGCCGAAAAAATCTCAACCGCATATTCAACAACAACTTATATAAACGATTACGGTGAAACTCTCCCCACCCCCGCTCCCCATATTTTCCTTGCATCGGCGGCAATCGGAGTGCTCATCGTCTTCCCCCTTATTTTCCTCACAAAAGAATTCAAAAAACAGAAATCTCTCAACAAATAATAATTTAAAAGAGGTCTTTTGAAATGCATATTATAATTGTCGGTCTCGGAAAGCTCGGTATGACCATGACAAAGCAGCTTGCAAATGAAGGTCATAATATTACCCTTGTTGATATCAACAACGAGAAGCTTACCTCAGCCGTCAACACATACGATGTTATGGGTGTGTGGGGCAACGGTGCAACGTGCGAAATTCTTGAAGAAGCCGGCGCCCATAAAGCAAAACTTATTATTGCCGCAACACCCTCGGATGAACTCAACATTCTCTGTTGTCTTATCGCCAACAGAATGGGAACGGAAAACACAATTGCACGAGTGCGCAACCCCGATTACGCCGCGCAGATGCAGTTCTTGCGCAATGAGCTTGGAATCAATATGATAGTTAACCCCGAATTTGAAACGGCAAACGAAATTTCAAGAGTAATCCGTTTCCCCTCGGCGGCAAACCTTGATTCCTTTGCAAGAGGAAAAATCGAAATGGCAAGCATCCGCATCCATTCCGACAACATTCTTTGCGACCTTCCTCTTTATGACCTTCGCAAAAAGGTTAAGGCAAAGGTTCTTGTTTGCGCAGTTCAGCGTGATGAAGAAGTTTTCATCCCTTCGGGTGATTTTGTTATCCGTTGTGATGATATAATCAGCATAACAGGCACCCGTTCAGAGCTCAGCTCGTTTATGAAACAGACAGGTGTTTATAAGCACCGCATCAAAAATGTTATGATAATCGGCGGCGGACGAATCGGCTATTATCTTTCAAAGCTTCTTTCCGACACGGGCCGCAACATCAAGCTCATTGAAAGCAACAGCGAAAAATGCCTTCAGCTTGCAGATTCTCTGCCGGATGTTACCGTTATCCACGGCGACGGAACAGATCAGGATCTTCTTGAAGAGCAGGGTCTCGAAAGGCAGGATGCGCTTGTTGCGCTCACCGGCATAGATGAAGAAAACATCATCGTTTCAATGTATGCGGAATCAAAAGGCGTTAACAAGGTTATATCAAAGGTTAACCGCCATTCATATTCAATTCTCGGAGATCTCGGCCTTGAAACCGTTGTTTCGCCTCAGATTGTTGCAGGTAGTCTTGTCACAAGATATGTCCGCGCGCTTCAGAATTCAGCGGGCAACTCACAGATTCAGACTCTTCACAAAATGGTTAACGGCAAGGTTGAAGCCGTTGAATTCATTGTACCCGAAGGCGCGGGATACGAAAACATCCCCTTTAAAGAACTCAATCTTCTGCCCAACATTCTCATATGCTGCATTATGAGAAACGGAAAAATCATCTACCCCGGCGGCGATGATGTTATGAAAGTAAACGATAACATTATTGTTGTTACTGCAGGCAGAATTCTCGAAGACCTTCACGATATTTTTGTCTGATTCAAGGTGAGAAACAATGAATTACAAAATGATCTCATATTATATCGGCAAAATTCTGCTTGTTGAAGGCGTTTTGCTGATTTTTCCCGCAATCGGTTCGATAATCTATAACGACGGCACTTTGCTCGCCTTTTCTGTTACCATTGCGCTTCTTGCCGCAACGGGACTTATTGCCATCAAACAAAAGCCGTCAAAAACAAACATTTTCGCAAAAGACGGCTATGTTATAGTTGCTCTGTCATGGATTCTTATGTCGTTTTTCGGCGCAATGCCGTTTTTTATCAGCGGACATATCCCGAACTTTGTTGATGCTTTTTTTGAAACCGTTTCAGGCTTCACCACAACAGGCTCAACAATTCTGACAAACGTTGAAGCCTTGCCGAAAAGTCTTCTTTTCTGGCGAAGTTTCACTCACTGGATAGGCGGTATGGGCATTCTTGTTTTTGTTATCGCAATTATGCCTAAAACAGAAAGCCACTCTATGCACGTTATGAGAGCCGAAGTGCCCGGCCCAACGGTAGGCAAACTTGTTTCAAAACTCAGAGCAACAGCCAGAATTCTTTACGGAATTTATTTTGTGCTCACCGCTGCGGAAATAATTATCCTTTTTATCGGCGGTATGCCTCTGTTTGACAGCATCGTAAACTCCTTCGCAACTGCAGGCACAGGCGGTTTCTCCATTCTCGGCAAAAGCATTGAAGGCTATAACAGCCTTTATGCCGAAACGGTTATCGGCATATTCATGCTCATTTTCGGAGTTAACTTCAACCTTTATTATATGATTATAATAAAACACGGAAAGCAAGCTCTCAAAAGCGAAGAACTGAGATGGTATATCGGAATCGTTGCGGTATCCGTAATCGTTATAGCGCTCAGCCTGATAAATGAAAGCCACGAGGTCGGCTATTCTTTCAGACACGCTTTCTTCCAGGTTTCGTCAATCATCACAACCACTGGTTTTTCAAGCACCAATTTTGACACCTGGCCCGTTATTGCAAAATTCGTTCTTTTGTTTCTTATGTTTATCGGTGCATGCGCAGGCTCAACAGGCGGCGGAATCAAGGTTTCACGCCTCATAATCCTTGTCAAAAGCGGATTCCGTGACATCAAAAAAGCAATCAATCCCCGCAGCATTGAAACCGTTAAGGTTGACAGACGCTCGGTTGACGAGCCGATAGTTAAAAGCGTTTCGGTTTTCTTTGCAACATATATGCTTGTTGCGGCTGTTTCAATGTTTATTGTCGCTCTCGATGGTCAGGATCTTATCACAACATCAACCTCGGTTATTTCGTGTATGAGCAACATCGGCCCCGGCTTTGGTGCGGTTGGCCCATACGGAAACTTTGCCGATTTCTCGGTGCTCAGCAAACTTGTTCTCTGCTTCGATATGCTCGCAGGCAGACTTGAACTTATCCCCATGCTTATGCTGTTTTCACCTTATGCATGGTCAAGAAAATATTCATAAAATTTTAAAAGGGAATGTTTCTGAAAAAAGAAACATTCCCTTTGTTTTATTTGATTTTTGTTATTTTATTACCCTTCACAAGATATGCATTCTTCGCAAGATCAATTATCGGCTGGTCGTTGAGAGAGTCTGTATAGAAATTCTCAATAACCGCATCGGGATAATATTTTCTGAACGCCTTGACCTTGTTTTCACGGAAGCAAAAGTTGATAATCCTGAAATTTTCTCTGTCCGTTTCAGTTGAAACAATGTTTCTGATGTTCATTCTTCTGCCCATTTCCTCAAGCACAACATCAAAACCCGCCGAAAGAATAACATCGTCATCCTTTCTGATTTCGGAATAAAACGGCTTGATATTTTTCAAATTTTTATCCCAGAAAATTCTGATATGTTCATCAAGGTTATCAATTGAGCGGCAATATTTCTCAACAAGAGCGCCGTATTCGCTCAGCGCCTCATCAATTGAAATCTTTCGCATTTTATAGCGCACAAGCGCCACCATAACCTTCGGCAAATAAAAAACAAGCTTCGGGTCACGCTTCATAAAATAAACAAAAAAATCTATCGCCGATTCACCTTTGTAAATTGTGTTATCAAAATCGTATACATTCATTATTCTCACCTGCAATTAATTATACCAGTTTTCACCGATTTGTTTTTTCTTCAAAGGAATAATATCATCTGAATTCTTTGTTGAAAAAAAGTTTTTTCGGGTGTATAATATCGCTGAATAATAATACGGAGAAACAAAAATGAAAAACAAAATTTCAGACAGAATTTTTTACAAAACATTTTTCACAATGACAATAACAATGGCGTTGCAGAATCTCATTGTTTTCGGCGTTAACCTTGCCGATTCTGTTATGATGGGCGCATACAGCGAAACAGCGCTGAGCGGTGTCGGCATCTGCAACAACATTCAGTTTTTTCTCAACATGGCAGCTTCCGGCGTTGCTTCGGGAATGACGGTTATAGCCTCTCAATATTGGGGAAAAAACGAGAAAAAACCTATTCTCAGGGTTTCTGCGGTTGCAATTTGGATAGGAATAATAATAACTTCTGCCATATTTGCATTTGCGGCAATTGCTCCCGAAACACTCATCCGCCTTTTTACAGATAAAGAAGCGGTAATTGAGCAAGCGGTGCTTTATCTTGATGTTATAAAGCATACATATTTGTTATTCACCTTATCAACAATTCTTCTTGCTGTTCTCAGAAGCGTTGAAACGGTTAAAATCGGCTTTTATGTTTCGCTCTCTTCCTTTGGAATAAACATTCTGCTCAACTATATGCTCATCTACGGCAGATTCGGCGCACCCGAAATGGGCATCAAAGGTGCCGCAGTTGCAACACTTATTTCAAGAGCAATTGAGTTTGCGGTTATTATTATATACATTATATTTATAGATAAGAAACTGAAAATGAAAATCCGTGACCTTTTTGTGACAGACAAAGAAATGTTCAGGGATTATTTCAAAACAGGATTGCCGCTTATGATGAGCAGCGTTTCGTGGGGCATTGCAATGAGCATTCAGGGCGCAATCATCGGAAGGCTTATCGAAAGCGCCATCGCCGCAAACAGCATTGCAACAACTCTTTTTCAGGTTGCAACGGTTATCTGCTATGCATCAAGCAATGTTGCGTGCGTACTGATAGGCAAAACAATCGGTGAAAACAAGCCGATGGAAATAATCAAAAAGCGAAGCAAAAACCTTCAGCTTATTTTCCTCGCAATCGGCGTTGTATCAAGTGCAATTCTGCTGATTTCAAAAAATCTTATCATCGATTTTTACAACGCAACTCCTCAGACTGTTGATATCACAAATCAATTCATATGGGTGCTTTGTGTAACAGTTATCGGCACAGCATATGAAGCCCCCAGCCTTTGCGGCATTGTTTCGGGCGGCGGCGAAACCTCTTTCGTGCTCAAAAACGATATTATCTTTATGTGGCTCATAGTGCTCCCGCTGAGCTTTCTCAGCGCATTTGTTTTCAAATTCCCCGTTGTTGTTACCTTCGCCTGCCTCAAAGCGGATCAGGTGCTCAAATGCGCCGTTGCGGTTGTTAAGGTAAATAAATTCAACTGGATAAAAAAAGCAACAAGATAACAAAAACGGACTGTTCATTGTGAACAGTCCGTTATTTTTTATGATACACTTCTGGGTTTTGAAACCTTCGGCGGAGGGGCAAGCTTTGCCCTCTTGCTGTTGGGGTTTCGTTCAATCATCGGCTCTGCGCTTTCATTAACGCTCGCCGCTGTTATGCAAACTCTCTCAACCGTTGGGTCTGAGGGCACATCATACATAACAGGCATAAGCACGCTTTCGATAATCGAGCGAAGACCTCTTGCGCCCGTCTTCTTTTCAAGCGCCTTATCAGCAATAGCTTCAAGCGCAGTATCGTCAAATTCAAGCTCAACATCATCAAGCTTGAAAAGCTCCTTATACTGCTTAACAACTGCATTCTTCGGAGTTGTGAGAATCTTCACAAGTGCGTCCTTGTCAAGTTCCTGAAGAGTTGTTATAACAGGAAGTCTGCCGACAAGCTCGGGAATAATGCCGAATTTAACAAGATCCTGCTGAATAACCTTGCCCATAATATTCTCTTTTGCCGCTTCGGATTTGCTCTTTATCTGAGCGCCGAAGCCGAGAGCTGAGCCCTCTGAACGCTTTTCGATTATCTTTTCGATGCCGTCAAATGCACCGCCGCAGATAAAAAGAATATTCGAGGTGTCAATCTGAATAAACTCCTGCTGAGGATGCTTTCTTCCGCCCTGAGGAGGAACATTCGCAACAGTGCCTTCAATTATCTTAAGAAGCGCCTGCTGAACGCCTTCGCCGCTTACATCCCTTGTTATTGAGGGATTTTCGCTCTTGCGGGCAATCTTATCAATTTCGTCAACATAGATAATGCCTCTTTCAGCTCGCTCAACATCGAAATCGGCTGCCTGAATGATTCTGAGAAGGATGTTCTCAACATCTTCGCCGACATAGCCTGCTTCTGTGAGCGTTGTTGCATCAGCAATAGCAAAAGGAACATCAAGAATTTTTGCAAGCGTCTGAGCAAGCATTGTTTTACCGACACCTGTGGGGCCGAGAAGCAGAATATTGCTCTTCTGAATCTCAACATCGGTATTACCCTTGCTTCCGATACGCTTATAATGGTTATAAACAGCAACGCTCAGTGCGATTTTTGCGCTCTCCTGACCGATCACATATTCATCAAGCTTCGCCTTGATTTCATGGGGCTTGGGAAGAGAATCCGTGTCAAAATCGCCGTGGTCGTGAAGGCTCGGCTCTGAATCGATAATCGAACAGCAGAGCTCAACACATTCATTACATATATATACATTCGGGCCGGCAATAAGCTTATCAACCTGATTCTGCGTTTTATGGCAGAATGAACAGGAAACCCTTCTTTCTTCGTCTCTGGGCATCTTTTGCCTCCTGTTTATCTTTTATCGATTACCTTATCAACAAGGCCGTATTCCATAGCCTCCTGAGCGGTAAGATAATTATCTCTTTCTGTGTCTCTTGCGATTTCTTCAATTGATCTGCCTGTGTTTTCAGCAAGAATTCTGTTGAGCTTTTCTCTTGTTTTGAGAATATGGTCTGCAACAATCTTGATTTCAGTTGCCTGACCTCTGGCTCCGCCGAGAGGCTGATGAATCATAATTTCGCTGTTGGGAAGAGCAAATCTCTTGCCCTTTGCACCCGATGAGAGAAGAAACGCTCCCATTGAAGCTGCCATACCCATACAGATAGTTGAAACATCACATTTGATATACTGCATTGTGTCATAAATAGCCATACCTGCGGTTACAGAGCCGCCGGGGCTGTTGATATAAAGGCTGATATCCTTCTCGGGATCCTGACCCTCAAGGAAAAGAAGCTGAGCAACAACTATGCTCGCTGTTGTATCGTTAACCTCATCGGAGAGAACGATAATTCTGTCGTTAAGAAGACGCGAGAAAATATCATATGAACGCTCGCCTCTGTTAGTCTGTTCAACAACATAAGGTACCAATGCCATAAAAATCAATCCTTTCTCCGCAAATAAGAATGAATAAACCGGTTGTTACGCCGGTTTATTCTTTATGCTCATATTTAAGTATAGTTGGGATTTCAGCAGATTATTCAGCTGCTTCTTCCTTCTTTTCTGCTGCCTTCTTTGTTGTTTTCTTTGCAGCAGGCTTCTTTGCGGGCTTTGCTTCTTCAGCTTCGCCTTCTTCTGCGGGAGCAGCTTCCTTCTTCTTTGTTGCCTTCTTTGCAGCGGGCTTCTTAGCCTTTGCTGAATCGATAACAAGCTTGAATGCATCCTGCTTTACAAGTTCTGCAGCAATTGTTGCTTCGGGAACAAGCTCCTTGATCTTTTCAACATCAAGCTGATACATTTCAGCCATCTTTGAATATTCTTCTGCAACTGCTTCGTCTGTTGCCTTAAGGCCTTCAGCTTCAATAATCTTTTCGATTGCAAGGTCAATCTTAACCTCTGAAACTGCGCGCTCCTTCATCTGGCTCTGGAAAGTTTCCTTATCCATACCCATATACATAAGGTATGTGTCAAGGTCGATGCCCTGCTGAGCAATTCTCTGAGCGAATGAATCAACATCTTCCTTAGCCTTGTTGTCAAACATGCACTCGGGGATTTCGCCTTCAACATTTTCAACAAGAGCTGCGATAACTGCATCTTCAAATGCATGCTGTGCGCTTTCCTGCTTTCTCTTGAGAATGTCTTCTTCAACACCCTTCTTGAGCTCTTCAACTGTTTCATATTCGCCCATATCCTTAGCGAATTCGTCATCAAGTTCAGGAAGTTCCTTAACCTTGATTTCGTGAAGCTTAATCTTGAAAACAGCATCCTTTGAAGCGAGTTCGGGAGCATATGCTTCGGGGAATGTTACGTTAACATCAAATTCTTCACCGATTGAGTGGCCGATAATCTGCTCTTCAAAACCGGGAATGAATGAGCCTGAACCGATGGTAAGCTCATATTTTTCTGCCTTGCCGCCGTCGAATGCAACGCCGTCTACAAAGCCTTCGAAGTCGATAACGGTGATATCGCCGTCTTTTGCTGCTCTGTCTTCAACATTGATGATTCTTGCGCCTCTTTCAAGCATATGCTCGATTTCGGTGTTGATTTCATCCTTTGTTACCTTTGAATCTGCCTTTTCAGCTGTGAGACCCTTATAAGCCTTAAGAGTAATTTCGGGCTTAACGGTAACGTTGAAGGTCATTACAACGCCTTCTTCTTTATTCATTGTTTTGATATCGAAATCTCTGGGCTGATCAACAGGCTCGATGCCTGCTTCTTCATAAGCAGCCTGAACAGCTTCGGGGAAAACGATATCAAGAGCATCTTCATAGAATACTTCTTTGCCGTAAAGCTTCTCAATCATCTGAAGAGGAGCCTTGCCCTTGCGGAAGCCGGGAATCTGGATTGACTTTCTCTGCTTAAGATAAGCCTGCTGAATAGCAGCTCTGAAAGCCTCAGCCGCAATAGCGATTTCAACTGAATAAGTGTTTGTTTCTGTTTTGTTTGCTGATACTAAACTCATTTAGAATTCCTCCAATTCTACTTTTACCCTTGAATTATAGCAAATATATCCGCAAATTTCTATATATATTTGTATTTTCTTATGTTTGGTTAATTTTTCTGTATTTTTGCGCTGAGTTTTGGGCATTTTGACATATTTTAGTATACCAATGCGGGGCAAAACTGCAGAAAGTCGCTTGAAATAAGCGAAAATCTTATGCCGTCGCTCTCGCCGATGAACGCTCCCGCGTGTGAATACGAATGAAGATGACCGTAATAACAGCGTGTTATCCCTTCTTCAACAAGCACATTATATATCTCGTCACATTTCTGCGTGATATTAAGCGGCGGATAATGAAGAAAGACCACAGGCTCAAGACCCGTCTCTTTTGCGGCGGCAATAGATGCTCTGAGCCTGCCCGCTTCGCGCAGCACAACCTTTTTATCTGCATCGCTTTCCGCATCAAAAAACCAACCGCGTGTTCCGCAGATTGCAAAATCGCCCGCGGTATACGCATTGTTATGAAGGATGTTGAGAGTGTTGAACGAATATTTTTGAAAAAATTCATCCGATTTCTTTTTTGTTGCCCACCAATAATCGTGATTCCCTTTAAGAATTATTTTTTTGCCCGGCAAAGAATCAAGGAATCTGAAATCCTCAAGCCCTTCTTCAAGGTTCATGCACCACGATATATCGCCCGCAATAACAACAGTATCTTCATCCCGCACAAGCTTTCGCCAATTTTTTTCAAGGCGCTGTTCATAATCAGTCCAGCCGCCGAAAATATTCATTGACTTGCCCGTTGCGAGAGAAAGATGAGTATCTCCGATTGCAAAAAGAGCCATAAACAAAACCTTTCCGAAAATATTTGAGAAATGTCGGTCAATACTATTATCACGGATAAATTCCGCAATAAAATTCAAAGGAGAATTCAAGATGAATAACGAAATCGGTGGAATCACCTGCTTTGCCAAAAACTGCATTTACCACAAGGGCAACACAGCCTGCACAGCGGGCACAATTGAGGTTGGCAATTCATCCGCATGCAAATGCGGCGAAACACAGTGTTCAACCTTCAAACTCAATGACAACGCGGTTTGCGAACCCAGAGGTTGTTGCGATTAAATTCCGAGCATATTGAACACAACGCCATCCATGCTGTCCTTTGAACAGCAGCCGTCAAATCTTACAGCCTTGTCGCGAAGATTTGCAAGCTGTTCGGGGCAGCATTTGCCCGTTACCTCTGCAAGCTTTTCAACCATTTCAAACTCATCAAGACCGTCTGTTTTGCCTGCAACGGCTTCAAGAACAGCGGCGCTGAATTTGAAGGGACTTGCGGTTGAAGCGATAACTGCGGGAGTTGCATCGCCTGTCTTTTCTTTATAGTCATAGTAAACCTTGACTGCAACAGCTGTATGTGTATCGCAAAGATAATTCTTTTCTTTGAAAATTTTGGCGATTGTCGCTTTTGTTTCTTCGTCATCACAGCAGCCCGCAGCAAAGAGATTCTTGATTGCTTCAAGAGTTGCTTCGTCAACCTCGTACTTGCCTTCTGCTGAAAGGCTGTTCATCCATGAAGTAACCTTTTCGCTTCCGCTTACTGAATAGAGAAGTCTTTCGAGGTTGCTTGAAATAAGGATATCCATTGAAGGCGAAATCGTTGTGAAAAACTCACGGTTTCTGTTGTAAACGCCGCTTGTAAGGAACTCAGTAAGAACAGAGTTGCTGTTTGAAGCGCAGATAAGCTTTTTAATGGGAAGACCCATTTCCTTTGCATAATAAGCTGCAAGAATATTGCCGAAGTTACCTGTGGGCACAACAACATTGATTTCATCGCCTGCCTTGATTTCACCGTTTGCAAGCAAATCGCAATAAGCTGAGAAATAATATACAATCTGAGGACAAAGTCTGCCCCAGTTGATTGAGTTTGCAGATGAGAATGCCATTGAGTTTGCAGCAAGCTTCTCACCGATTGATTTATCGGTGAAAATTCTCTTGACTCCGCTCTGAGCATCGTCAAAGTTGCCTTCGATTGCACAAACTGCAACATTGTTGCCTTCCTGAGTGCACATCTGAAGCTTCTGCATGGGGCTTACACCGTCGCTGGGATAGAAAACAAGAATCTGTGTGTTTTCAACATCCTTGAAACCTTCAAGAGCAGCCTTGCCTGTGTCGCCTGATGTTGCAACAAGAATAACGATTTTTGTTCCCTTTGCAGCCTTACCGCTTGAAACGGTAAGAAGTCGGGGAAGAATCTGAAGAGCCATATCTTTGAAAGCGCAGGTAGGGCCTTTAAAAAGCTCAAGAATATGAACACCGTCTTCAATCTTTGCAAGAGGAGCTACCTTTGCATCCGAAAAACCGGTTTCATATGCGCCTTTTACGCAGGAATCAACCTCTTCTTCGGTGAAATCGGTAAGAAAAAGCGAAAGAATCGACTTTGCTCTTCCGATATAATCAAGTCCTGCAAGCTCAGAAACAGTCTCCATCGATACTTTGGGAAGATTTTCGGGAACAAAAAGTCCGCCTTCCGACGAAATGCCTTTTGTGATAGCCTGAGAAGCGGAAACCTTAACCGCAGTATCTCTTGTGCTTACATAATTCATTTAACATCATCCTTTAAATTTGGAATTTAATTCATAACTGAAATATTATATCATATATTTTTTTCATTGTAAAACGGTTTTGAAGAAATTCTCGGCATTTTCGAAGAAAATTTTCTCAAGAAGCGCATCACCCATACCTTTCTTCGCAAGAAAACGCTTCAATGCAGGCATTTTATCAAGCGAATCAAGCTCTGTAGAAATTTCGCATCCGTCAAAATCAGAGCCGATTGCAAGAACATTTTCTCCGCCCAAATCAAGAATATGAGCCATATGGCGATACACAGCCTCAAAACCGTCGTCTCCTCTGTCGCCGAGAAAACTGCGGCAGAAATTGATGCCTATCAAACCCTTGCTTTCAATCAGAAGCTTTATCTGTTCATCGTCAAGGCTTCTTCGGCAGGAGAAAAATTTATCTTCACTTTCTTTGCGGGTTTTGAGCAGTACGCTTTCGCAGTCCGAATGCGAAGCAATCACCCTCGCTCCGCTTGAAACCGCATCATAAAATCCCGCTCTGTTGAGATGAGAAACATCGGCAACGATTTTCAGCTTTTCCATATCCTTCAAAAACGCTTTTCCAAGCGGTTTAAGCCCGTGATTTTCGCCTGACTGACACCCGTAGCCAAGCTCATTTTCTGCGTTCCACGTCAAGGTTATGACCTTTACATTGAGCTCTTTTGCGTGGTATACACCTTCGGGATACGCAAAAGGAGAAGCCCCTTCGCAGGCAATCAAAGCATTGCAAATCGCATCTGATTTTTCATCGCTGAAATCCGAAAATCCTTGACACAGCTTGATTTTGCCGTTGTTTATATCAACTTCATTTTTAAAATTCAGAAGAACTTTTTCAAAATATTTTTTTGCTTCGTCCCCTCTTAGCTCATCGGGAATCCAGATTGCAAAAACTTGCACCCATTTGTCAAGTGTTTCACCTTTACAGATGTTGATATGCATATTACCGTCATACAAGGCGATTTTTTTGTTAAAACATTCCCCCGCCGTATCGCAATGCAAATCAAAAAGCTTCATCAAACCACCTCAGAACGCATTTTCTATATAGTTTATGCCGGAAAGGCGGCTGTTATCATCAAGATAAACTTCACAAACATCAAAACGCACCTGAGAATCAATTTTTGAAACAGACAAATAATGCTTTGCAGTCATTTTCATTCTCTCGGTTTTGCCTTCATCAACAGCTTCCATAGGTCGTACAGGCGTTTTTTGATTTCTTGTTTTAACCTCAACAAAACAAACAATTCCGTCTTTACGGGCGATAATATCTATCTCGCCGAATCGGCAAACATAGTTTGAGCCGAGCACTTCATAGTTTCTGTCACGAAGATAACGGGCGGCAAAAAGCTCGCCCCCCACACCTGTTTTGTTGCGAATCATTTCTTTTCTCCGTTGAATTTTTTGAGGAACGAAAGTCGGTGGCAATCAGAAATTCCGTGCTCAACAAGCATTTCATAGTGAAGCTTTGTGCCGTAGCCCTTATGCTTTTCAAACTGATACTGAGGGTATTTTTCGCAAAGTTCAAGCATAAATCTGTCTCTGCTCACCTTTGCAAGAATGGATGCCGCAGCAATCGAGGGGCTGTTTGCATCGCCCTTGACAATTGTTTCGCCATCAATTGAAAGAGGCGGCATTCTGTTGCCGTCAATCAGCGCATAATCCGCAGGAATATCAAGCCCTTCAACAGCTTTTCTCATAGCAAGATAGGTTGCCTGAAGAATATTGATATCATCAATTGTTTTTTCGTCAACGCTTGCAACGCTCCAGCTTATTGCTTTTTCTTTTATAACATCAAAAAGAGCATCTCTTTTCTTTTCAGATATCTTTTTTGAATCGTTGAGACCTTCTATAACGCAGTTTTCAGGCAGAATTACCGCAGCGGCAAAAACAGGGCCGGCAAGAGGCCCTCTGCCCGCTTCATCAACACCGCAAACAGCTTTATATCCTTTTTCTTTTGCATTTATTTCATAACTGAAATCCATATCTTTCCTCCTAAAGCCAAAGGCTGAAAGGCGAATTTGACTTCACTTTTCAGCCTTATTTATCAAAGAAATTCTTTGTCGATAACATCGTTGAGGATATCGTAAAGATACTGAAGGCTGAAAGACGATGTTTTGCTTTTTACACCGTGCTTCGATGCAAGCTCTTCTGTATAATCCTCAAGGGGATAAACTCTGATGTTTGAACAGCCGTAGCCGAAATGAGTCACGACGCCCGAAAATTTAACGTTTTCAAGATAAACATCGCCCGTTGTATTGTTTCTGACAACATCAAAGTTGAGCATTCCGCCAAGCATTCTCGGGCCTCTGTTCTGAGCCGAAATGAAATTTCCGAGCGAATATGCAACAAGAGTTTTTCTTCCGTCACCGTTTGTTATATATTCAACAGGCTGGATGACATGGGGATGGGTTCCGATTATGACATCCGCACCCCAAGATGCAAGCTTGCCTGCAAGCTCACGCTGATAATCAGTTGGTTCGTGGGTATATTCACTGCCCCAATGAGCGCTGATGATAACGATATCCGCAGTCTTTTTTGCCTCAACAATTCTCTGCTGAAGAAGCGATTCATCCTTAGCTCGCATAAGGATAACTTCCGAATCATCGGGAAGAGAAAGACCGTTTGTTGAATCCGTGAATCCGAGATAGGCAAACTTTATTCCGTTAACCTCATTCATCGGAATGTTGTTCATATCTTCGTTGTTGAGATAAGCGCCGCAGGTTACGGCATTCTTGCTTTTCCAGAAATTAATCGCTGATATAAGACCTTTTTCGCCGCAGTCAAGAGAATGATTTGTTGCAATATTGAAAACATCAAAACCGATTTCAAGCATTTCTTCGCCAACTTCAACAGGAGAGTTGAACATAGGATAGCTTGAAACATTATGCTCGGTTGAAATAACGGTTTCCTGATTGAGGATTGCAACATCGGGCGCTGAAATCTTATGTGCAATTCTGTCATAAGCATCTGAAAAATCATAGCCGCCGCTGCTTCTTGCTGCCGCCTGCTCATATACCGTGTCGTGAATAAGATTATCGCCAACCGCAGCAAAGCTGACCCTTGAAAAAGGCTCTGCGGGCTGTGTCTGTTCAACATTTTCGCCGATATTGTTGTTTACAGCCGCATCGGGACGCGAGTTCTTTGGCACAAGAATTATCACGCCGAGGGCAACAACATCAAGAAATATTATAATCGCCAGAAGGACTGACATTATTTTTTTCATAACATCACCGTGTTTTCACCCGATTAATCGAGCGTAATTTTTCCTAATTTGCCGCTTCTGTATTCATCAAGCAGCATAACGGCGGCTCTTTCGGTATCTGTTTCGCCGCCCTTCATAAGCATTCCTCTTTTTGCACCTATGAGTTCAAGCAATTCGTATGGCTCAAGCTCCTCGAAATTGCTGATTTTATATCTTTCGGAAAGTCTGTCGGGATAATTCTTCTGCATAACAAGCAAAAGCCTTACCGCAATTTCCTGACTGTCGAGAATTTCATCCTTAACAGAGCCGATAAACGCAAGCTTGAAACCGACCTCGGGGTCTTCAAATTTAGGCCAGAGCACACCGGGGGTGTCAAGAAGTTCAATTCCCGAACCGATATTAAACCATTGATTGCTTCGGGTAACACCCGGTTTATCTGCAACCTTTGCGCGGTTTTTGCCCGCCATTCTGTTGATGAACGAGGATTTGCCCGTGTTGGGAATTCCGACAACCATCACTCGAAGCGATTTGCCTGCCATTCCCTTTTCTGTGTTTGCTTTTATTTTTTCTTTGAGCACTTCTCTGACCGCAGGCTGAAATTTTTCAAGGCCTTTGCCGCTTCTGCAGTCAACGGGGAGCGCTGTTACACCCTTCTGGGCAAGCTCCTTGATTTTGCGAGCGGTTGCGTTAGGGTCTGCAAGGTCGCATTTATTAAGAAGCACTATTCTGGGTTTTGAGCCCACTATTTCGTCAAGCTCGGGGTTTCGGCTGCTTTCGGGGATTCTTGCATCAACTATTTCGCAGACCGCATCAACCATCGAAAGGCTTTCTTTTATTAATCTTCGGGTTTTGGCCATATGGCCGGGAAACCACTGAACAACCATATTCTCATTCATAATTATGATATCCTGTTATTTTCAATTTCTCCGAAGGGAGCAAGCTTGAAAAGCGCCCTTCCCAGTATATATTCTTCTCTGATAAAGCCGATTCTGTTATCACGGCTGTCTGTTGAATGATTTCTGTTATCACCCATAACAAAAACATAGCCTTCCGGCACTGTTATCTCGCCTTTGAAATCCTCTCTGTCATAAGTGGGTTCGGCAACATAGGGTTCATCGAGAGCCATGCCGTCAACATAGACAACGCCTTCTTCAAAATCGATATCAACCGTCTGCCCCTCTGTTGCGATTACACGCTTGACAAGAACATCGGGAATAATGGGTGATTTATCAGGCTGACAGGTCACAACTATATCACCGTATCTGGGTTCACCGTAGGTTGAGGTGAGAATAATTCTGTCGTTCGTGTTAAGAGTCGGATTCATTGAATCGCCGTTGACACCGACAGTTCTGAAAATAAACATAAATGCAAGAGCAACCGCAACAACCGCTGTTGACACAACCGAAACCGCATCAAAAATGAGGCTGACTGCGCCGCCCTTTTCTTTCTTTTCTTTTCCTGACATTACGGACACCCCTTTATTCAATCTTCCAATCCTCAGCAGGATAAATTCTTATCATCACCTTGCCGAGAATGTATCTTTCATCTATGCAACCGATTTTGCTTGAACGGCTGTCGAGCGAATCGCCTCTGTTATCACCCATAACAAAAACCTTGCCTTCGGGAACAACAAGAGGGAACGAAACATCATAACCGAGCGTTGTCGGTTCATCGATATACGGCTCTTCAAGCCTCTCGCCGTTAACAAAAACTTCGCCGAGTTCAAAATCGATATCAACCGTATCGCCGCCTTTGGCGATAACTCTTTTAACAATGGGCACATTTCTCTCCCACGGCTGAGTTATTATAACGATATCGCCTTTTTCGATATTCATACTGATGCCTGAAACGGCAACCCAGTCTCCGTTATGAAGAGTGGGCATCATTGAAGTGCCTTCAACGCCGATAACTCTGAAGAACAAACAAAAAACAAAAAACGCCGCAATAACCGCGCCCTTGAGAGAATCTGCAACATCAAAAACAAAGCATGTCAGTTTAGAAGCCTTTTTCTCATCGGCTTTGAATTCTATATTGAATTCTTCGATTTTACGCATAATTCTCTCCTTTCTGTTTTGCAACGTTAGTTTAAAGTAATTAATTAATAGGGATAAACAGTAAAGGTGTAACAACCGTAAAAATTGTTACACCCTCATCAAGCTGATTATCTGATCTGTTCCTTAACCTTAGCAGCCTTACCAACTCTGTCTCTGAGGTAGTAGAGCTTGCTTCTGCGAACACGGCCGTGTCTGATAACTTCTACCTTAGCAACGTTAGGTGAGTGAACGGGGAATACCCTTTCAACGCCTACGCCGTAAGATACACGGCGAACTGTGAAGGTTGCTGAAACGCCTGAACCTTTGGTGGCAATAACTGTGCCTTCAAAAGCCTGAATTCTTTCTTTTTCACCTTCGCGAATCTTAACGGAAACCTTTACGGTATCACCGACTTCGATTGCGGGCACTTCGGATTTGAGTGAATCCTGTGCGATTAACTTGAGTGCATCCATTGTAATTTCCTCCGATTTTTTTCAGAAGTTCGTAACTGTTACACAGAAAGAGGAACGTCCGTTTTAATGTTATTGGCATTAAATCTCGTCTTTGGACTATAAATATCCTAATGACGGCACAAATGCGAATAATATGATATCACATCATATTCAATAATGCAAGCATTTTTTTGCTGTTTTGAAATATTTTTTATATTTTGATAAATATGCACCAAAAATATGCTTTTCAATATCTTTCAATCATTCAAAAATGCTCAAATCTTCTCTCAAAAGCTTTGTTCTGACTATGTCAAGTTTTTCCGTTTCTGCCGCAAACTGTGAAAGAAGAGCACTCACAAGAAGCTCGGCATTGAGATTGACCGTGTTGCCTGCGGCGAGAATCGCTCTGATATGAACCGTTTTTTCGTTGCGTTCAAGTTCAAAAGAGCGTATCATTTCACAGAGATTAACGGTTTTTATGCCTTTTTTGCTTCGTTTTTCAGCGTTGAGCACGCCGCCGTCAACAATGCTTTTTGCGCCTGCCGCAAAGCCGTCTGCCTCACCCTCGGATGCAAAATCCGCAAGAATTTCATATTCTGCGGCGGCAATTTCATTAGGCTTGCATTCAGGCTTTGTCACATCAACGATTTCAAGGCCTTCGGGCATTGCATCGTTGAGCATTTTTTTGATTTCGCCGAAAGACATTTCACCCTCAATTCTGATATCGATAGGCTCTCTCATACCAACCTGACCGAGGGGAAGAGGCATAAGAAAAGTCATATAAGGATGGGGATTGAAGCCTTCTGTATACCACAGAGGAATGCCTGCACGCCTCACCGCACGGGTAAAGCATCTGTTCATATCAAGATGCGAGGTGTAAATTGCGAGACCGTCTTTTTTATACCACAGTCTTACTGATTTCATCGCAAACACCTCCGTTAAGTTTATTCGCGCCGCAGCCTGCGCATTTTTCGCGGCAGCAAGCGGTGGTTTCGCCGCTATGGGCTTTCTTGCTTTCACTCACAAGGAACTTCTTGGTTACGCCGTAATCCATATGGTCCCAAGGAAGAACTTCGTCATATTCTCTGCGTCTTGCAGTATAGAAATAAGGGTCAATTCTGTTTTCTGCAAAGCTTTCTTCCCAAGTTTCAGGCTTAAGGCATTCTGCCCAGCCGTCAAACTTGCATCCCTTTTTCCATGCTGTTTCGATAACGTCGGCAAGCCTTCTGTCACCTCTTGCAAACACGCCTTCAAGGAAACTTGTCCACGGCACATGGCGGGAAACGGTAACTTTTCTTGTTTTTACGCAAGAGATAAGATAATTCTGCTTTTCGATAAGCGTGTCAGGTTTATCCTGAGGCTCCCACTGGAAGGGAGTGAAGGGCTTGGGCACAAGCGATGCAACGCTGATGCTGACATTAACGCCCTTACCCTTGGGCTTATTGGGATTTTTATAAAATTCATCAACAACCGCTTGAGCAAGATCTGCAATTCCGCAGATATCCTCATCTGTTTCCGTTGGAAGACCTATCATAAAATAAAGCTTGACAGCAGTCCATCCGCCCGCAAAAGCCTGAGCGGCGGTTCTGAGAACCTCTTCTTCGGTTATGTTTTTGTTAATAACATCACGAAGGCGCTGGGTGCCCGCTTCGGGGGCAAATGTGAGGCCGCTTCTTCTGACCGCATTGAGCCTTTCCATAAGCTCCTTTGGGAAATTATCCGCTCTGAGCGAAGGAAGAGCAATGTTGATTTTTTCATCAACAGTCCACGGAAGCATATTCGTGATAAGCGTTTCAAGGCCCTTATAGTCGCTTGTGCTGAGTGAACAAAGCGAGATTTCGTCGTAGCCTGTGCTGTCGCATATTGCTCTGCACTGCGCTTCAACAACCTCGGGTGATTTTCTTCTGAGAGGTCTGTTGAGGAAACCTGCCTGACAAAAACGGCAGCCCCTTATGCATCCTCTGAAAATTTCAACGGTTGTTCTGTCGTGAACAACTTCAAGAAAAGGCACAACAAACTCGGTTGGTGAAAACATCGAATCAAGGTCGGCAACATTGCGCTTTTCAACCTTTTCGGGTGCACCGCACTTGGAATTTATCGCTTTGACAGTGTTATCTTCGTTATATTCAACCTCATAAAGCGAAGGAACATAAACGCCTTTTATCTGAGCCGCAGCTTCAAGAAACTCCTGCTTTGAAGCGCCTTTGGCTTTGTATTCTTTAAGCAAATCAATAAGCTCATTTGTAACCTCTTCACCGTCGCCGGGGAGAGTGATATCAAAAAATTCTGCCATAGGCTCGGCGTTGCAAACGCAGGTGCCGCCCGCAATAACTATGGGTGTGAGCGAGGTTCTTTCTTTCGCTCTTACAGGAAGGCCCGCAAGGTCAAGCATATTGAGAACATTGGTGTAACTCAGCTCATACTGCATTGTGAAACCGAGAATATCAAAATCACGGATTGCATCGCCGCTTTCAAGACCGTAGAGAAGAATATTATTCTCTCTCATAACCGCTTCCATATCGTTCCACGGCGCAAAAACTCTTTCGCACCAGGCATCATCCCTTGCATTGACAAGAGAATAGAGTATTTTCATGCCAAGATGCGACATTCCGATTTCATAGGTATCGGGGAAGCAGAAAGCGTAGCGGATATCAATCTTTGATTTATCCTTAACAACGCTGTTAAGCTCACCGCCCGTATATCTTCCGGGCTTCTGCACCTTAAGCAGATGTTTTTCAAGTTTATCAGGATACATAAGCTTTCTCCTATTCAAAAATCATATCAATGTATTATATCATATAATACAAAAAAAATCTACCTCAAAGCTTCAGCTGTGAAGAGATTTTTTTGCATTAACGATATTTATTGAAATAAGATACGCAGAAACAGCAACCAGAGTTATATTTCTGTTTTTTATAAGGAGAAAAATCCCGCCCGTAAGCATCGGTATGATAACAAAAAAAGAAGTGCAAAAGCTGATTTTACGGCTCATTTCTTCACTCATAATTCTCGCAAGAAAAGTCTTCAGAATGTTTCCGCCGTCAAGCGGCTCACACGGAAGAAGGTTGAAAACACCGACGCAAAGGCTTATCACTGCCGCACTTTTCATTCCGTCAGACCTGCCGAACGCAAAAAGAGCTGCCGATAAAACAAGGTTTGCAAGAGGCCCCGATGCGAAAACCGCAATATTTTCAGCGCTGCACAACGCTTCATTTCTTCTTTCAAGCTTTATTCCGTAAAAAGAAAGCTCAATAAGCTTCGGTTTTTCGCCGATAATGTAAAGACAGATTATATGACCGATTTCGTGAACGGCACAGCAAAAAAGAGCAGCAGCGCAGAATCCGCTCTCATCAATTATCAGAGTCAGGGTTACTGCAGCGGCAAAGGATGTGTTTATTCTCAGAACAGTTCCGCCGAAATCAAGCTTCATCGGGATATAAAAGGGCTTCAGGGTTCACTCTGACTCCGTTTATTCTGATTTCAAAATGAAGATGCGGCCCCGTTGACCAACCCGTTGAGCCGACAGTGCCGATGGTTTCGCCTTGCCTGATAACCGAATTTTCTTCAACATAGATTTCCGCCAAATGGCAATAATAGGTGCAAAAGCCGTCGGAATGCTCCATCAGAACATAATTTCCCCAAACATCGCTGTTGCCTGTATCAATGATTTTTCCGTAAAAGCAAGCAGAAACGGGCGTGCCTTCATCTGCGGCAAGGTCAAGACCAGTGTGAAAACCGTATTTGCCCGAAACAGGATTTGTTCTGTAGCCGAAACGAGAGGTTATCCTTGCTTTTTCAACGGGCAAAACAGGGTCAACGCTCACAAAATATGGTGCAAACGATGTTCCCTCCGCCGCTTCTTTAGCCTCAATATCACTGCCTCCCGAACCGTCAACAATTTCTCCGACCGCAACGGTCTCACCCGTTTCATCGCTTGTCACTTCAAAGCTTTCAACTCTGACATTATCGGAAGACGCCTGCAAGGAATCGCCCGGAGTGAAAACATATTCAGCCGCACCCTTTATTTGCTCAATTATTTCACCCGCAGACATATCTTTTTTCATCATTTCGGTATAATCCGATTTCATCTGTTCAAATGATGACGGGCTTGTTTTCGACGCAATAAAAAACCCTGAAACAATCAGAGCACTAAGCAAGCATTGCAAAAGAATGAGCCGTATAAGATAATCTGTTTTCGTTTTTGGCTTTGATGATCTTTTTGCTTTAGGCTCTTCATCGGCAAACCTGAAGCCTCTGTATTCATCCCTTTCCGTGCGCTGCTGAAAATCATGTTCCATTTTAACTCCCCCGTAATCAATTGTTCAAAACCAATTATATGAGAAAAACAGCAAAAAATATGACAAAAAGCCCCGACACGGGGTCGGGACTTTTATTCTTCAGCGATAATGCGCCAATAATCATATGAATAGTATTTTGTCAGCCTTTTTTTCGCATCACTGATGCTTTTGAAATATTCTTTGTCAAAATTTCCGTCGGGGTCTGCATAAAGCCCCCACGCCGACGCTTCGCTCACGCTCGGATAATATTTATCCCAAAGAAGGGCGCTGCCCTTTTTATCCTTGCCGTAATTCAGATATCTCGCATCTTCGCGGATTGAATCGCGGACCTTGATATAGTCGGCAATCAGCTCTTTTTTCTCTTTTTCGGGGCACTGACCGCCCGAATAATATTCGGCTCTGACGGTTATACTTTCAAGCATCGAAATATATTTTGACATCCGTTTTGCGAGCTGTTCATCGCTCAGCTTTTCAAGTTTTGTTTCCATATTACCACTCATCGCTTTCATCAATCAGCACGGCGTGTGCGCAACGGATTCCGTCAACCGCCGCAGAAACAATTCCGCCCGCATAACCTGCTCCTTCTCCGCAAGGATAAAGCCCTCTGATATTGGCCTGATAAAGCTCATCGCGAAGAATTCTCACAGGTGCGGATGAGCGGGTTTCGGGAGCGGTGAGAACACCGTCGGGAAGCGCAAAGCCGTTGAGGCTTCTGTCCATTTTAACAATGGCCTGAGCCATAACATCCGTCACTTTTTCAGGCAGAACCTTGCGGATATCGCCCGGAGTAACACCTGTTGCACAGGTTGGCTTAACATATGAAAGTTTCTTTGAAGGGGTGTTGTTCAGAAAATCGCCGATAGTCTGAGCGGGCGCACTGTAATCGCCGCCGCCAAGTTCAAAAGCGGTTTTTTCAATCTTTCTCTGAAGCTCAATTCCCGCAAGAGGATGGTCGCTGCCGAAATGCTCGGGATCAATTCCAACAAGCAAAGCGGCGTTTGAATTTTCTCCGTCACGGGCATATTCACTCATTCCGTTAACAACAACATGGCCTTCTTCGGATGCGGCAGCAACAACCGTTCCGCCCGGGCACATGCAGAAAGTGTAGGCTCCTCTTCCGTGGTCGGGGTGGCAGGCAAGCTTATAGTTTGCTGCGCCGAGTGCGGGATGACCCGCAAACGAACCATATTGCGATTTATCAATCATTTCTCTCGGATGCTCAATACGAACACCAACAGAAAACGGCTTCTGAATGATTTTTATGCCTCTTTTATAGAGCATCTCAACCGTATCTCTGGCTGAATGACCGATGCAGAGAAGAAGAGTATCGGTTTCGATATCTTCAATTCCTCCTGTAGGATTTTGGCAGGTTATCCCCTGAATCACGCCGTTTGCTACAATAAGGTCTGTAAGCTTCCATCCGAAACGGACTTCACCTCCGAGAGAAATTATTTCTTCTCTGAACGCTTTAACAACAGCACCGAGTCTGTCAGTGCCGATATGCGGAGTTGCGGAATAAGCAATCTCAGGCGGTGCGCCGTGATTGACAAGTTCTTCAACAACCTTGCGGCAAAGAGGGTCTTTTATGCCTGTTGTGAGTTTTCCGTCAGAAAAAGTTCCTGCGCCGCCTTCACCAAACTGAACATTGCTTTCGGTGTTGAGCTTTCTTGTTGACCAGAATCCGTTAACATCCTTTGTTCTTGTGTCAACATCCGCACCTCTTTCAAGCACAAGAGGTTTAAGCCCTGCTCTTGCAAGAATAAGTGCCGCATAAAATCCTGCGGGGCCGAAACCTGCAATAACGGGTCTGAGAGTGCTCGTTCTTCTGATTTCGGGCATCTCATAACGATAAGGCACAGCTGTTTCAACCTTGGGGTTTTTGGCGTGAGCAACAACCGAAGCTTCATCGCCGTCAACATCCACACATACATTATATACAAAATGAACATTATCTTTTTTTCTCGAATCAACCGCTTTTTTGACTATCTGCAAGGCGGTTATTTTGCTTTCTTTGCATCTGAGCGCTTTTGCCGCCAATCTGCGAAGCTCACCTTCGCCGCTGTCAAGCGGAAGCTTTATTTCATTTATTTTTATCATAATCCATCATTCTCCCAACTCGCCCGCAAGCATCCCCGATGCCCACGCCCACTGAAGATTGAAGCCGCCGCAGCCGCCGTCAACATCAATTATTTCGCCTGCAAAATAAAGATTTTTGCAAAGGCGTGATTCCATTGTTTTTTCGTTGATTTCATCAACCTTTATTCCTCCGCTTGTGACCTGAGAGTTAAGAAAACCTCTTGTTCCTGTCACTTCAAGCGGATAATTTTTGATTTTTTCTGCAATTTTTTTCAATTCTTTATCTGTAAGCGATGATATCAGTCTGTCTGCCTTGTAAAGGTTGCAAGCTTTACAAATTGCAATTCCGACCGCTTTCGGAAGAATTCCCGTAAGCAAATTATCCATTTGGCAGAAACCCTTGATATTATTGAGCTTTCCGAGGTAATCAACAAGTTCATCATAGGTCATATCCGGCAAGAAATCAACAACAGTAAAGGGGTTATGCTTTACGGAATCAATATATTTCTGTGCCTCAGCCGCAAGCTCCATAGCAGCTATTCCGGAGAGTCCGTACTCCGTAAAAAGGATTTCTCCTTCTGTTTTTTTGATAATTTTTTCACCTTTGAGTGTAAGAGCAACATTTCTGACTCTCACGCCCTTCAATGGCTTTGTTAATTCGGGCGACGCATTGAGCGGAACAAGTGACGGCACTGTTTTGGTGACGGTATGACCGAGCATTTTCGCAAGGACGTATCCGCTGCCGTCAGAGCCCTGAGGAGCAGAAGATTTTCCGCCCGCCGCAAGAATCAGTTTTTTGCACGAAATCACATTATTAATCAAAAATCCGTTTTTATTTTTTTTGATTTCCGTTACGGGAGTGTCGCATATAACATCCACACCGAGCCTTTCAAGCTCAAACCTGAGAGCATCGGTAACAGATGCCGCAGTGTTGCTTTCGGGATAAATTCTGCCGCAGGAATCCGCATAGGTAAGCAAACCGAGCGAAGAAAAGAAATCAATTATTTTTTCGGGAGAATAGCGCATAAGAGCATAACGGGAAAAGGCTCTGTTCACATAATTATGGTCAAGAGCGTAAAGATTTGTGATATTGCATTTTCCGTTGCCCGTTGCAAGAAGTTTTTTCCCGATTCTCGGAAGCTTTTCAATAACGGCAACGCTCAATGTCGGGTTAAGGCGTTTTGCGTTTATTGCGGCAACAAGCCCCGCAGAGCAGCCGCCCACAACTGCCAAATCAAAAGTTTTCATTTCTTCATCCTTTTTGTCTGCATAAAATTCCACTATATATTTTACTATCTCCCGCCTGAAATGTCAACGCAATTATGGTTCAATATTCCGTTGACAATTTTATATTATAATGGTATGATTAATTAAATATAATATAATGGAGTAATGTATGCTTGATTTCGTTTTGAGAATATCGCATTATGCGCTTCCGTTTCTTGCGGTTGCGGTTCTTGCGTTATGCCTTTCGGCGCTCCTCAAACGCAGGCCTCCGTCTTTGGGCGAGGCAAGGCTCATTAACACCGTCAACGGCGATTCCTTCCCTCTTGTCAGCCGTGAAACATCGATAGGCCGCCACAAAAACTGTGATATAATCCTTAACTATCCAACAGTTTCAAGGCTCGGCGCAATTATTGTGTGCACCAAAAACGGCTGGTATATAACGGGAGTCAATTCAGAGGCGGATGTGCTCATCAACGGCAAAAAGCCCGAAAAAAAAGAGCTTCTCAAAACAGGCGATAAAATAACATTCGGCAGCATTTCTCTTATTTTTGATAACAAGCAGGATTAATATATGACAAATAACACAAAAATCATAAAACTTGATAACGGACTGAGAATAGCAATTCAGAAATCCGCTCACGCAAAAACCTGTTCAATGGGAATATGGATAGCAAGCGGATCTTGCTTTGAAACTCCCGCAACCGCAGGCACATCCCATTTCATTGAGCATATGGTGTTCCGGGGAACAAAAACGCGCTCCGCTCTTGATATCGCTGTTGAAATGGACGAAATAGGCGGTATTCTCAACGCTTACACGGCAAAAGAAATGACTTGTTTCTATGCTCACACTCTTTCGGAACATATGCCGAAAGCGCTTGATATTATCTGCGATATGATAACGAATCCGCGTCTTTCAGAAGATGATATCGAGCTTGAAAAAGGCGTTATAAAAGAAGAGATCGCAATGTATGAAGACAGCCCTGAGGATTTATGCGCAGATATCTATTATGAAAATGTCTGGGCGGGCAGTATGCTTTCAAGCAACATTCTCGGCACCCCCGAAACCGTTGATTCGGTAACAAAAGAGGGGCTCGAAGCTCATATGTCAAAATTTTATGTGCCCGAGCGAATGGTAATAAGCTTCAGCGGAAATTTTGATGAAGAAAAAGCCCTTGAAATATGCAGAAACTATTTTTCAGATATGCAAAACACTGGCTTTGAGATTTCGCCAGTTTCTGCAGAATATCACGCAGGCATAACACGCATCAAAAAAGATTTTATGCAGAATCAGCTTATTCTCGGTTTCCCCGGAATTGCACTTACAGACAAAAGACGCCACACCGTTTCTCTTATTTCATCAATTCTCGGCTCAGCTTCATCTGCAAGGCTGTTTCAGCGGATAAGAGAAGAGCTTGGCCTTGTTTATTCGGTGGACAGTGCAAACGTTTCACATCTTGATGCGGGCGTTTTCATAGTATGTATGGGTCTGAGCGAAAAATCAGAGAAAAAAGCGATTGCGGAAGCGCTGAAAATCATTTCGGAATTTCCTGATACCGTTACCGAAAAAGAGCTTATCCGCGCAAAAGAGCAAACGGTTGCAAGCTTTGTTATGAGCCTTGAAAGCGTTTCGTCTCTCGCTTCACGCAACGGCAGAAATGTTCTTCTTTATAATAAAATAATATCCGAAGAAGATGTTATTGAGAAAATCAGAGCGGTCACGCTTGAAGATTTGAAAGCAACTGCGCGCGAAATTCTTGATATTTCGAAAATATCCGTTTGCGCCGCAGGCAAAGTTGCAAGCGAAAAAGCATATAAGGAAATGACAGATATACACTAAAGGAAGTTATTGAAATGGTTAACAAAAAAGAAATCAACAGGATAGTAGTCAAAGTCGGCACTTCAACATTGACTTACGACACGGGAAAAATAAATCTTCGCAGAATGTCAAAGCTCGCTCAGGTACTCAGCGACCTTAAAAATGCGGGCATCGAGATTGCGCTTGTTACCTCGGGCGCAATCGGTGTCGGCGTTGGTAAACTCGGACTTAAAGAAAGACCCCACGATACTCCGGGCAGGCAGGCGGCGGCAACCGTAGGCCAGTGCGAGCTTATGTTCCTTTATGATAAATTCTTCGGCGAATACGGCAATATAACGGGTCAGCTTCTTGTTACAAAGGATGACTTTGACGATGAAGAGCGCCACCGCAATCTTCACAACTCATTCATGAAGCTTTTTGAATACGGTGCAATTCCCGTTATCAACGAAAACGACAGCGTTGCCGTTGATGAAATTGTTTTCGGCGATAATGACAGCCTTTCGGCGCACGTTGCAAAAATTATTGATGCCGACCTTCTTGTTATCCTTACGGATATCGACGGTCTTTTCAGCGCAAATCCCAGAGAAGATGAAAACGCCGTGCTCATCCACAGTGTTGATAAAATAACAGATGAAATTCTTGCTCTTGCCGGCGGAAGCGGAACAAACAGAGGCACGGGCGGTATGATAACCAAGCTTCACGCAGCTCAGATTGCAACCGAAGCGGGCATTGATACCGTTGTTATGAACGGCTCTGACCCCGAAGAAATATATAAACTGCTCGACGGCAGACAAATAGGCACCCTCTTCAAGGCAAAGGAGACAGTTAAATGAGCAATATGACAGATATAGGCGCACGCTCAAAAGCGGCGCAAAGACTTCTTGCAAAATCGGGCGGCGCAACAATCGATAAAGCACTCAATGCAATCGCCGCCGCTCTTGAAAAAAATTCCCAATATATTCTTAACGAAAACGCAAAGGATATCAGAGCTGCCGCAGATGCGGGAATTTCCGATGCGATGATAGACAGACTCACCCTCACACAAAGCAGAATTTCGGGTATGGCAGACGGTATGCGTCAGGTTGCCGCAAGCGAAAATCCCGTTGGCAAGGTGCTCTGGGGCGAAACAAGACCCAACGGAATGAAAATCGAAAAAGTCTGCGTTCCCATCGGCGTTATTGCGGTTATTTTTGAAGCAAGGCCCAATGTTACAGCCGATGCCGCGGCAATATGCCTCAAAGCAGGCAACTCTGTTATTCTCAAAGGCGGCAAAGAAGCAATAAACTCCAACAAAGCCGTTGCCGCAGTTATGAGAAGCGCTCTTGCGGATGCAGGTCTGCCCGAAGACTGCATTATTCTTATTGATAATATCTCAAGAGAAGCCGCAACGGAGCTTATGCGCCTTAACGGCTATGTTGACCTGCTTATTCCCAGAGGCGGTGCAGGTCTTATCCGCTCGGTTATTGAAAACGCAACCGTGCCCGTTATTGAAACGGGTGTCGGCAACTGCCATGTTTATGTTGACAGCGATGCTGATATCGATATGGCGGCAAGCATTGTTGCAAACGCAAAAGCTTCAAGAGTTTCTGTTTGCAATGCGTGCGAAGGTCTGCTTATCCACCGCGATATAGCAGAAACCGCCCTTCTTTCAATCGGAGAAAAACTCAGCGAAAAGAATGTTGAAATCAGAGGCGACGAGGTTGTTTGCGAAATTCTTCCTTATGCAGTGAAAGCAACAGACGATGACTGGGCAACCGAATATCTTGATTATAAAATCAGCGTTAAAGTTGTTAAAGATATTGACGAAGCAATTGCTCATATCGCAAAATACGGCACGGGGCACAGCGAAGCCATAGTTACCGACAGCTATGCCGCTGCCGAAAAATTCAAAGCAGAGGTTGATGCTTCGGCAGTTTATGTTAACGCATCAACAAGATTCACTGACGGCGGAGAATTCGGTTTCGGTGCAGAAATCGGAATTTCCACTCAGAAGCTTCACGCCAGAGGTCCCCTTGGCATTGCACATATGGTAAGCTCAAAATATATCATCAGCGGCAACGGTCAGATAAGATAACAGGAGTGAATTTTTATGGCTAAAGCAAAGAAAAACAAGCTTGCATTCCCTATAGGAATTATTGCGGGCATTCTTGCGGTTATCGGTCTTATAACGGTTATCGGATTTTCGGTTGACACCGTTAAAAACCTTGCCGACAAAACAGCAGATAAAAAAGAATATGAGCAGCTTCTCACACCTGTTGTTATGTTTGACCCTGACCCGTTTGATGACCTCACTCAGGCAGATGTTTCGCAGCTTCTCAACAGCGCGGTATGGGCGCTTCTTATGAGCGAGGACGGTGCTGAAAAATATCCATATTCCGAGGGCGAAAACATAGGAATTATCGTTCCTCAGGCTGATATCGAACAGTATTTCATCAGCCTTTTCGGAACAGAAATCGATATTGCGGCAATGCACACAACGCTCGATATGAGCGAATATGATATCACATATGACGCCGCTCAGCAGAGCTATATTCTTCCCATCACGGGCATTGAATCCGCTTACACTCCAAAGGTTTATGATATTCAGAAACAGGGAAGTTCTCTTGTTCTCAGCGTCGGATATATCGGCTCAAAGGCTTGGGTTCAGGTTGCAGACGGCGAATACACAGCCCCCGAACCCGATAAATATATGAAAATAACGCTCAGAGAGCGTGACGGCGGAATGTATATATCCTCCATTCAGGCAACAGATGTTCAGGAGGTTATCGGCACAACCGAGCACCGTGATGAACCCGTTGAAGAAACAACAATCCCCGTAACAGAAGTCAAAACAACCGATCCGTTAACAACAGCCGTTCCCGTAACCGATGAAGACGGCGAAGAGGTAACGGATGAAAACGGCGAAACCGTAACAGAATTTGTTACCGTTACGCAAGAGTCAACAGAAGCTTCTTCAGAAGAAACAACAAACGAAGAAGATAACGAAGAAGAAGATAACGAATATTAATGCTCTTTATCAGGAGATAAAAAATGAACTCATTCGATAAACACGCAACATCAATTGAATTTGACAAGGTGCTTGAACGGCTTGCGGATTTCACAGGCTGCGATGATGCACGCTATGAAGCAATGCATCTCAGACCCGAAACAAATCTTGACCTTGCAAAAGCATTGCTTAATCAGACCGTTGATGCGCATATGATGCTCGCCCGTTTCGGCGGACCGTCATTCGGCGGTTTGAAAAACGTAAATAATGCTCTCAGCAGAGCAAACGCAGGAAGCGTTCTCAACACCAAAGAGCTGCTTGATATCGGCGGTGTGTTGAGAGTTATAAGAACGCTTTCACAGTGGAGAGCCTCAAATGCGGGCGTGCAGACAGTGCTCGACCCTATTTTCAATGCGCTTGTTCCAAACAAATTTCTTGAATCGGCTATTTTCAACGCAATAATATCCGAAGAAGAAATTTCGGATAACGCATCACCCACTCTCAAGGATATCAGACGCAAAATCCGCATACAGGAATCAAAAGTAAGAGAACAGCTTGAAAAATTTTCACGCTCACAGTCCCATTCAAAATTCCTTCAGGAAAATATAATCACTCAGCGCAACGGCAGATATGTTGTGCCCGTCAAAAACGAATATCGCAACGAGGTTGCGGGTCTTGTTCACGACACATCATCGAGCGGCGCAACCGTTTTCATCGAGCCTATGGCGGTTGTTGAAGCAAACAATGAAATACGGGTGCTTCAGACAAAAGAACGTGAAGAAATTGAAAGAATACTCAGCGAACTTTCAGCAAGCGCCGGTGATTTTTCGCAAAGCATAAAAAACAGCTATGAATGTGCCGTTGAGCTTAATCTTATCTTTGCAAAAGCGCAGTATGCTTATAAAATCAAAGCCGCTCCGCCGATTCTTAACAAAAAAGGCGTTATCAATCTTCGCGCGGCAAGGCATCCGCTCATTGACCCGAAAAAGGTTGTTCCCGTTGATATTATGCTCGGCGCGGATTTTGATACGCTTGTTATCACCGGCCCGAACACGGGCGGTAAAACCGTTTCAATCAAAACTCTCGGTCTGCTTTCAATGATGGCATCCTGCGGTCTTATGATTCCTGCGGGAGACAGAAGCGAAATTGCCGTTTTCGACAAAATTCTTTCGGACATCGGCGACGAGCAATCGATTGAACAATCGCTCTCAACTTTCTCGGCTCATATGACAACAATCATAAATATCTTTGAAGAGGCAGATGAAAACAGCCTTATACTCATCGACGAATTGGGTGCGGGAACAGACCCCGTTGAAGGCGCAGCTCTTGCAATTTCAATTCTTGAAGCGCTTCATTTCAAAGGCGCAAAAATTGCCGCAACAACCCATTATGCGGAACTTAAAGCTTATGCTCTTGAAACACCGAGGGTTGAAAACGGCTGTTGCGAATTTGACGTTGCAACGCTCAGACCCACCTACCGCCTGCTTATCGGTGTGCCCGGCAAATCAAATGCTCTCGCAATCAGTGAAAAACTCGGGCTTGAATTATCCGTTATAGAAAGAGCAAAAGAGCTTGTTTCAAGCGAAAACAAAGCATTCGAAAATGTTGTTGACCGCCTTGAAGACACAAGAAAACGCATGGAAGACGAATATAACCATGCCAAAGAACTTTCGCAAAAAGCGCTGAAAGAAAAAGAAGAAGCAGAAAAAATAAAAGCCGAAGCTGCAAAAATACGTGAAAAAGAGATGGAAAACGCAAAATCACAGGCTCTTCGCGTTGTTGAGCAGGCAAAGCGTGAAGCATACACTCTTCTTCAGGAACTTGACAAACTGAAAAAAGAACAGCAGAAAACAAAGGATGCCGCTGAACTTGCAAGGCGTGCAAAATCCCTTGTTAAAAAAGGCATTGATTCGATAGATTCTGCCGCTGACCCGATTATCGGCATAGAAGATAACGATAAGGATTATGTGCTCCCCCGTGCGCTCGTTGCGGGCGACACAGTCATCATCCGTGACATTGGCAAAAGCGCAAAAGTGCTTTCACCTGCCGATAAAAAAGGAAATGTTGAAGTTCAGGCGGGTTCAATCAAAACAAGAGTCAAGCTTTCAAATCTTCGCCTTTGCGAAAATGCTCCAAAGAAAAAAGAAACAAAATCCACCGTCAGGCTTCAGGGCGAAAGCAGGCTGAATATGGCGGCATCAACAAGGCTTGACCTGAGAGGAATGACCGTTGATGAATGCCTCATTGAGCTTGACCGTTTCATTGATCAGGGGCTTCGCACGGGGCTTAACGAATTCACCGTTGTTCACGGAAAAGGCACGGGCGCTCTCAGAACGGCTGTAACACGCTATCTGAAAGCTTCTCCCTATGTTAAAACAAGCCGTCTCGGCGTTTACGGCGAAGGTGAAGACGGAGTTACAATCGTTACTTTGAAATGATGTTGTAAAGCAATTCAGCTTTACGCTCACTGAACACCGCAGGCGTGGAAAAGAAATCAAAAAAGTTTTCCACACTGCAAAGGTGAAAAAGTGAATACATCTTGTGCTC
>JAZLBI010000097.1:0-5978 GCA_045613625.1 Acutalibacteraceae bacterium
CATACCTGTGTCGATATTGGGATTTGCAAGACGGGTATAATTATTTTTACCGTCGTTTTCAAACTGAGTGAAAACAAGGTTCCACACTTCAATAAATCTGTCGCAGTCACAGCCTACCTTACAATCAGGGCTGCCGCATCCCTTTGAGGGACCTCTGTCAAAATAAATTTCCGAACAAGGACCGCAGGGACCTGCACCGTGCTCCCAGAAATTATCCTCCTTACCGAAGCGAACCATATGCGAAGGATCAACGCCGACCTCTTTAGTCCAGATATCATATGCTTCATCATCCTCAAGATAAACGCTGACATAAAGAAGCTCCTCGGGAATTTCAAGAACCTTTGTAAAGAATTCCCAAGCCCAGGCTGTTGCTTCATGCTTGAAGTAATCACCGAATGAGAAGTTGCCGAGCATTTCAAAATATGTGCCGTGGCGCGCAGTTTTACCTACATTCTCAATATCGGGTGTACGGATACATTTCTGGCAAGTTGTAACTCTCTTTTTGGGAGGAGTCACCTCGCCTGTAAAATACTTTTTCATCGGGGTCATACCTGCATTGATAAGCAAAATGCTCTTATCTCCTTGGGGAACAAGCGAGAAGCTGGGCAATCTCAGATGATCCTTGGATTCAAAAAATGCAAGATATTTTTCTCTTAATTCGTTAAGTCCCATCCATTTCATAATTTTTCCTCCTGAAGGACAATTTGTCCGTTATTTTACTGAATTACAATAAAAAAAAGGTGCAAAACCACAATTCGGCTATGGGACGGCTTTCGCCGCGGTACCACCCAAATTGTGCATACTGCACCACTCATCACCTTTAACGCAGGTAACGCCGCTGTTCTTCACAGCAGAGCTCGGGAGCGGCCCTTCTACGCTTTGTTGCTTAACGGCTGTTTCAGCAATTCAGCCGTCTCTCTGTAAAGCAAGCGAAGAATTATTCTCCTTCATCGCTTCATTATAAATTTCATCAAATTATTATATCATCTTTGCGGCAATTGTCAAGCAACTGCCGCAAAGGATATTTATTTATTCTGCGGGTTCAAGATTTGCCATTGATACCCAACCGAACTCTCCGTTGAGTTTAATTTTGAGCCACTTCTTGCCGTTATCAGCTGTTTTGGTTTCATATCCGATTACGATTTCTTCATAATCAAGTTCGCCGATAATATCATAATCTGTGCCGACACCTTCTCTTACATTGATGCCGTCATCAGATGTAACTTTATATTTACCAAGTGTGTTTTCACCGTTTGCGGCAGGGTCATCAGCAGGAAGAACTTCAAGCGAGAAATTAACTCCGCTGAAGTTTGCAACAGCATCACCTGTAACAATAACGCCCCAGATGCCGTCTTTGCATGCGATAAATATTCCGTTGCTTCCGGGCAGAATGTTGCTGTATTCAAAAGGAACAACAACCTTGTTATCAAGATTTATTATACCCATAGCGCCGTCTTTTTTCACAGGAATAAGACCTTCTGCTGTTACAGGGCGGCAATAATCAGATGCCGATGTTTCGCCGTCTGCAAGCTCGTTTACAGCTTCATATTCATAAGGAATAACCTTCTTATCCTTATCCTGGCTTACATAGCCCCATTTATCTTTCTTTCTTGCAGCTGCATAACCTTCGAAATAACGGTCTCTTTCATCATATGCTGTGTCTTCGAGCGAAGAAACAGGGATTGAATGCGAAAGATGAGGGTTTTCGGAGAAGGTTACTGAGCCGTTCTGATAATCGAGTTCATATCTTGAGCCTTCAAAAATCACAAGGCTGTGATAACTGTCTGTTTCACCATATTCTCTGCCGTTACTGCAGCGAACAAAGCCGTCATATTCGGGCTGAAGAATAACATTGCCCTGATAATCCATAAGTCCGTATTTACCGGTTGAAACTGCTTTGAAATATGCGGCATTTTCATCAAGATAACCGATTTCAACGCATTCGGAGAAACCGCCCTGAACCCATGTGTAATCGGGGTTTTCATCGTTATTTCCTGAACCTGAGCCTCCCACAAGCTTGCTGATTCCGAGTATAGCCAGAACAACTATAACAACTGCAGCAACAGCTGCAATGATAATCATTTTGGGATCAAGCTTCTTAACCGAAGGCTTTTTCTCGGGAACTTTTTCTGACTTTTCATAAGGAATAGCCTTAGGCATAACAAAAGGTTCTTCCTTTTCTTTTGAAACAGAAATTCCGTCGAAACCTTCAACAACGCTTTCCTGCACTCTCTCTGAAACAGGGATTTCAGGAATCTCTGCGCCGTTATCGTCATCGATTTCTGAGTTTACGGGAACAGAAGAGATATCTTCCGAAACGGTTTCTGTCTGCTGACCGTCAAGAATACTGCTGATTCTCTGTTTGAACATCAGAACATTATCGGGCAACTTTTCAGGTTCAGCTTCTTCTTCGGGCTCTTCTTCTTTTTCTTCTGCATCAGCTTCAGGTTCGGTTTCTGTTTCAGTATTTTCTTCAGTAACCTCATTTTCAGCTGTAACAATTTCTTCTTCTGTTACGGATTCATCGGCAACAGGAGTCTGTTCGCTTTCTTCTTCTGCCTGTGCTGTTTCTTCTTCAACCGTTGCAGGTCTTGATGCGGTATACGCTTCAATTGCAAAAACGAAAATATCTCTTACATCATCTCCGTCAATAGCAACTTCAGCAGCCTTCTGCTGAAAAAGTCTTGACAATACGGGAAGAGTTGAATCATCGGTTTCTTTTGATGAAATTACACCTGAAACCGAAAGAACACTGCTTCTTGCTTTGCCGAGAAGAGCGTTTGCAGTGCTTTCAGATACGCCGAAAAATTTAGCAAGCACCTGAACGGGCATACCGTTATTATAATAGAGAACAAGCGCTGTTCTGAGCTCAGGGCTGAGTGAAGCAAGAGCATCAGTAATTTTTTTGCTCAGTTCATCGCTCAGAAGAACTGTTTCGGGCAAGAATTCTGCTGAGTTTTCAACAGCACCTGCATCAGCATCAGAAAAAACGAATTTTCGGTTTTCTCTGTAAGCCGCAGCAACATTCTGCTTCATCCAGATTTCAAATGCCTCAGGCTTTTTAAGCTTATCAATATTGCAGAAAGCTCTTGCATATGCTTTTTTTGATATCTCAACAGCTTCCTGTTTATTATCACAAAGAGTTGATGCAAGGAACCAGGATGCCTTTAAAGTTCTTGAGTAGAGCTTTGCCATTGCATCTGTATCACCGCCGCAAGCAGCAGTTACATACTGAATAATATTCTCACTCACTTTTAGAATCCACTCCATTCGATATTTTATTAATTATTCCATTTTACCCAATAATCCATAATTGTTTTAATTTTATCCTATATTTGGTTATTTGTCAAGAAAATTAAATGATATTATGTCAATATATTGATTAAAAGAAAACGGAGATGAATCACAATTATTCATCCCCGATTTAATGATTATATTCATTTTTGTTATGCAAACGGCGTGCTGACACCTGTCAATCTGAAATTAACGGGATTACGGCTTCTGTTGAAGCGATAAACACTCATTACAATTCCGATTGCAAAATATATGCAAAGATTTGACGAACCGCCTGCGCTGACAAAAGGCAATGTTATTCCGATGCTTGGCAAAAGCATAAGGCACATACCGATATTGATAATCGTTTGCGCACCTATCATAAACGCCGCAGAAAAACACAGGAGGCTTCCCGTAAGATTACGCGACATCTTGCCGACACTGACTATTCTTGCAATAATCAGAGCAAGAACAACAAGAAGAGCAACGCAGCCCACAAAGCCGAGTTCTTCACCGATAACAGTGAAAACCATATCGCTTTCATTAACAGGAACACCCGCTGCAGACTGAGTATATGTGCCCTTAAACAGACCGTCACCCCAGAACTGACCCGAACCAATTGCATTCAGACCTCTTTGTTGCTGATAAACAACATCCCTGTATACATCTTCGCTGAGCGCAGAAGGATAATATATTGCAAGAATACGTCTTTTATGGAATGCTGCAAGAAATTTAGTCCACAAAAGAGGTATCATAGCAACAATCGCACCGCCAGCAACCGCAAAATACCTGAGTCTTACACCCGCAACAAACATCATACCGATAAACATAAGCGCAAAAACGATTGCAGAACCGAGGTCATCGGTAAGAATAATTATACCAATGGGAATCAGAGCATGAGCCGCCAAAAAAGCAACATTTTTGAGACTGTTTATGTTATCTTTGACTGCTTCAATATGAGCGGTGAAAGTAATCATAAAACCTATTTTAACAAGCTCTGACGGTTGAAATTTAACTGAGAAACTTTCTGTTTTTATGATAGGAATCCAACATATTGCCTCGGGTCTGTCTTCAGTTCCTTCACCGAATATAAACAACGATAAAAGCAATAAAACACAAAATCCGCCAATAAACGGAGCAAGCCCGACAATCGCGTCATAATCAAGAAGCGATATAAAAACGCATATGATTATTCCGACAGTTGCCGCAAGAACCATAACAAGGCAATCTCGGCTTATCAGATCCCCTGCTTCGATTGCTTCGTTTCTTGTTGCGCTCGAAACCATAAGAGCACCGAATGCAGTTGTGAAAACGCTCATCAGAAACAAAAGAAAGTCGGTTTCTTTGAGAGTATATTTAATTGTTGATTTCTTACCCAAAAAAAGACCGCCTTTCTGAGTTATTTATTAATTATATTCTTTGATTTTTTGCAAATCAATGCATCAAATATTAATATTTTTCAAGTAATTCAAGGGGCTGCTTTCACAGCCCCTTAAATTCATCAGTTAATTTCGTCGAAAAGAGTAAGATATGCGTCTGCAATAACAGCGCCTGCCTTGGGACCTGTTGAAACAATTTCTTCATTCTCGGTAAGATATGAACGCCAGTCATTTGATGTCATCATATAACCAATCTGGTCATTTGTTATACCGAAAACAAGGAGTTTCTTATCTGTAACATCAGCAAAATAGCTGTAGTTCCAGGTTGTTCCGTCCCATGATTCTTCAGCTGAAACCGCACCGCCGAAAGCGATTTCGGGAGCAAGTTCACCGGGAATAATAGCAATTGCAAGGTCTGTTCCGAATTCAGCGTAACCGACTTCTGTTACTGTATTATAAGCAAGACCGTCTCTGATAACTGTATTTGTGAGAAGGCCGCCCTTTGCAGCAAGCTTGAAGATGCTGTTATCGATGGGGATAAAAATTTCAGTGAATCTGATATTGAAAATGGGAGAAACAAGCTCGTCGTTTGAAATTGAGCAAGCAAGTTCGCCAAGAATCTCACCGTAAGTGATAAGACCTGCATAGCCGTCGCCGTGTTCGGCAACAATTGCGGGATCTCTGTAAATATCTTCAGGATATTCGGAAGATATTGCAAGCTCTGCTCCGAGGATCTGGATAAAGTTTGCACCAGCATTCTCGTTGATATATTTTTCCATATAGTAGGGATAGTCGCCTGTAAGAACTGTTCCGCCTGCGCCGTGGCCTACTGCATGAACGGGAAGGTTCATAAGCCATGTTTCTTTTGATGTTTCATTATGAGGAACGAAACGAAGTCTGTTGAGATTGCCGTCATAGACTTTGGGAGCACGCTTATCTCTGATATATTCTGACATATCAATGCTACCATAGTAAAGGTCGCCTTCTTCCATACCTTCTACAGCATCAATCATTGACTGAACGGTAACCTTATAAAGGTTTTCCATATAGTTTTTGTTCTTGCCGCTGGGAACTTCCATTCCGAGAAGGTTTTTGATTGAAGATGTGAAGAGTGCGCTTACGATATCACCGTTGAGACCGAAGGTGTCAACGCAACTGTGCTGATGAAGGCAAGAAATGTTGATGCTTGTAATATCAAGATTATTTGCATCTGCATATGCCTGGAACTTTTCTCTGATAACTCTTACTTCGTTATTTGCAAGACCAAATGAGTCAAGAACAGCAAAAATGCTGATGCCTCTGCCGTCTGAAATTGCGATTGTTCTT
>JAZLBI010000098.1:0-3403 GCA_045613625.1 Acutalibacteraceae bacterium
CACCAATATGAAAAATCGTTCGCTTACAGAGCTTGCGCTTTGTTTCGGCGAAATTCTGCCGCTTATGGCAACGGATATGACGGATGATGAAATAATGTCGCTTGCAATGACTTATGCTTCCTCGTTTTCATCCCTTGAAACCGAAAGCTTCAGCGTGCCCGCAAAAGGCACATATGAAGATGCGATGATAAGAGGGATGGCGGTCAAAGTGCCCGACCTCTATGCAATCAAAAAGCTGATTTTTGAAGAGTATCTTCCGCTTTCTTAAAATTTTTATTCAATTTATATAGGGACAGTCTTTGCGGCTGTCCCTTCTTTTTGTTCACGGAAAATTCTTACATTTTAACAAAGTGTTTACAATTGAAATATTGACAAAAGTGATTATTTGGAGTATATTAGTGACAGTGATTAGCACTCGATGCAAAAGAGTGCTAAAATTAGCACTCGGCGGGGACGGTGAGGCAAATGGCTCAGCTCAGCGAAAGAAAAAAGCAGATTCTTGCGGCTGTAATCGAGCAGTATATCAAAACGGGCGAGCCCATCGGCTCAAAGGAGCTGATTGCCTTAACGGGTATGACGGTTTCTTCCGCAACGGTGCGAAACGAGATGAGCGAGCTTGCTTCAATGGGCTATCTCGAACAGCCTCATACTTCGGCGGGCAGAATCCCTTCTCAGATGGGCTACAGATATTATATCGATAATCTTATGAAACCCCGCGAGATTGATGAACTTAACCGAAGAATGATTGAAGCGGGGATTTCATCGGCGGCGGGCGACCCCGAAAGGCTGATTGCTCAGGCTGGCGAGGTGCTTGCGGATTTAACAAAATGCGCCTGCGTTTCAACCGCGCCGGGCGGCGAAGCGATGCTTATCCGCAGAATTGAACTTGTGCCCGTCGGCGTTCATTCGGCGATGCTCGTTCTTTTAACTTCAAACGGCGTTCTCAAGAGCAGGCTTTGCAGGCTCGACTGTGAGCTGAATGCAAAAATCTGCGAGCAGTTTTATAATATAGTTCAGTCGTGCATAATCGGCAAGCCCGCTTCGGATATCAGCGTTGCATCAATGCAGACGGTTGCCGCTTCTGTTGACGGAGATGTTTTTGCAATGCTTCCGCTTATGGCGGCGGTGTGTGAGCTCGCCAAGAGCACCTCAACCTCAAGAATTATGGTTGGCGGAAGCTCGAATCTTTTTTCAAGCTATGGCAGAGATGCTCTTGAACTGCTTGAATTCCTTAACAAAAGAGAGCCGCTGTCGGCTGTTCTCGGCGGAACAACCGAACCGCTCAATGTTAAAATCGGCAAAGAAAATATTTACCGTCAGCTTGAAAATTCAAGCGTTATCGTGGCAAAATATTCCGTGGGCGGCAGCGATTCGGGAACAATCGGATTGATAGGCCCGACCCGTATGGACTATGAAAATATAATCCCAAGCATAAAATATTTAACAAATCTTGTTGGCACGCTTATAACGCAGGCCATAGAGGAATAGAAAGGACTTTGTGATGAAAAAGGAAAAGAAAAAGCCCGAAGCTGTTGAAGAAGAAGCGGTTGAAACCGCTGAAGAAATTCTTCAGAAACAGCTTGACGAAAAGAACGAACAGTTTCTCAGACTCTGCGCGGAATATGATAATTTCCGCAAGCGTTCGGCAAAAGAAAAGCAGGATATCTATTCATCATCTCAGGCAGAGGTTATCAAAGAGCTGCTTCCCGTGCTTGACAATTTCGACAGAGCGGCAAGCAACAAAAACTGCAGCTTTGAGGATTATCAGAAGGGCATCGACCTTATTTTCAATCAGTTCGGCGAAATTCTCAAAAAGCTCGGCGTTGAAAGCTACGGCGAGAGAGGCGAAGAATTCGACCCCAATATCCACAATGCGGTTATGACCGTTGAGGATGAAGAACTCGGCGAAAATCAGATTGCCGCAGTTTTTTCAAAAGGCTATAAAATGGGCGACAGAATAATAAGAGAAGCTGTTGTTCAGGTTGCTAATTCATAAATAATTTTGTATTTATTATAGGAGGATTTTATTAAGGCAAAGATTATCGGTATTGACTTAGGTACAACAAACTCATGCGTTGCAGTTATTGAAGGCGGCGAGCCCGTTGTTATTGCTAACGCAGAAGGCGCAAGAACAACTCCCTCTGTTGTTGCTTTCGGCAAAACAGGCGAAAGAATGGTTGGTCAGGTTGCAAAGAGACAGGCAATCACAAACCCCGACAGAACAATCGCATCAATCAAAAGACAGATGGGTTCGGATTACAAGGTAACAGTTGACGATAAGAAGTTCACACCTCAGGAAATTTCAGCTATGATTCTTCAGAAGCTCAAGACAGACGCTGAAGCTTATCTCGGCGATAAGGTAACAGAAGCTGTTATCACTGTTCCCGCATATTTCACAGACGCTCAGAGACAGGCAACAAAGGACGCAGGTAAGATTGCAGGCCTTGAAGTCAAGAGAATCATCAACGAGCCCACTGCAGCGGCTCTTGCATACGGCATCGATAAAGAAACCGATCAGAAGGTTATGGTTTATGACCTCGGCGGCGGCACATTCGACGTTTCAATCATCGAAATGGGCGACGGCGTTCAGGAAGTTCTTGCAACAGCAGGTAACAACCGTCTCGGCGGCGACGATTTCGACCAGAGAGTTATCAACTGGCTTGCAGACAGCTTCAAGGCTGAGCAGGGCGTTGACCTCAGAGGCGATAAAATGGCTATGCAGCGCCTTAAGGAAGCTGCAGAAAAGGCAAAGATTGAGCTTTCAGGCGTAACAACCTCAAGCATCAGCCTTCCCTTCATCACTGCTGATGCAACAGGCCCCAAGCATCTTGAAATGACTCTCACAAGAGCAAAGTTCAATGAACTCACAGTTGACCTTGTTGACGCAACAATGGGCCCCGTTCGTCAGGCAATGAAGGATTCAGGCCTCAGCACAGGCGAAATTGATAAGGTTCTTATGGTTGGCGGTTCATCAAGAATCCCCGCTGTTCAGGAAGCAGTCAAGAAGTTTATGGGAACAGAACCCTTCAAGGGCATCAACCCCGACGAATGCGTTGCTATGGGTGCTGCTCTTCAGGCAGGTGTACTCGGCGGTGACGTTAAGGGTCTTCTCCTTCTCGACGTAACACCCCTTTCACTTGGTATCGAAACAATGGGCGGTATCAACACAAAGGTTATCGAAAGAAATACAACTATCCCCACAAAGAAGAGCCAGATTTTCTCAACTGCGGTTGACAATCAGCCTTCAGTAGAAGTACACGTACTTCAGGGCGAAAGAGAGTTCGCAAAAGACAACAAGACTCTCGGCGTATTCAGCCTTGACGGCATTATGCCTGCTCGTCGTGGCGTACCTCAGATCGAAGTTACCTTCGACATCGACGCTAACGGTATCGTACACGTAAGC
>JAZLBI010000099.1:0-2130 GCA_045613625.1 Acutalibacteraceae bacterium
TGTGCCGAAGGGAGTGGGAATGCCTCTTCTTCTTCCGCCACCTGTCTGAATATAATAAATCTTGCCGAGTTCGCCGCTTTCAACAACTCTCTTGAGCATTTTCATGTTTTCGTCGAAACGGGGCTGGAAGCCGATTGAAAGAACAGCGTTGCTTGCCTTCTCTGCCTTGCAGATTGCAACAGCTTCTTCAAGAGTAACACACATGGGCTTTTCAAGAAGAACGCTTACGTTATGTTCAAGAGCATAGATGGTGCATTCAGCGTGAGTTGCGTTATAAGTGCAAACGCTTACTGCATCGCATTCGCCTGCATCGATGAGTTCTTTGTGGCTGGGATAGAATTTAACGTTTTCAACGCCGTATCTCTCGCAGAAAGCCTCAGCTTTGCCGGGAACGAGGTCTGCTGCAGCAACAATCTCAACATCGGGGCATTTCTGATATGCCTTAACGTGAGCTTCTGCAATCCAGCCTGTGCCGATGATACCAACCTTGATTTTCTTGCTCATATCTCTTACTTTTTCTTCTGCGGGGGCATCCTTGAACTTATCGAGAATATTTTCTGCCATAATATTTTACCTCGTTTTCATTAAAAATTTATTTACCAGCCGAGAGTTTTGAGATATTCTCTGCTGAGAGTTACCGAGTTAACGGGTGTGTTGCCCTTTGCGGGGCTATCCTGCTCAACAACAACCCACTGAGCGCCTGCATCTTCGCAAGCGGCAAGGATTGCAGGCATATCCTGAACACCGTGGCCTACGGGCATAAATGAGAATGAATCTTCTTCTTCTTCTGCCGCATCCTCTTCTTCGTCAATGCCGATGAGGTCATAGAGCTTGCCGAGATTATCGCTGCTCTTTTTGAAATCCTTAAGATGAACAACAGGGCATCTGCCGGTGTATTTTTCAATATATTCTGCGGGATTAACGCCTGCAACGTTTACCCAGCAAGTGTCGATTTCTGTTTTGAGAAGGTCTGCGGGAACGGTTGAATAAAGAACATCGAGAGCGTATTCTTCGCCGATTTTAACAAACTCAAAATCGTGGTTATGATAGAGAAGCTGAATTCCGAGAGCTTTTGCAGCCTCACCGATTTTGCGGATTCCTTCAACAGTTGCGGCAAAACCGTCTGTTCCGGGTCTGCATTCTTCTGTAAGATAGGGAACTGCAACGAATTTGCAGCCGATTTTTGCATAATCCGAAAGCACTGCCTCGGGATTTTCGAGCATATCGTAATAGGGAACATGAGCGGAGATGGGAACAATGCCGATTTCATCGCAGAAAGCCTTGATTTCTTCGGGATTCTGACCGAAAAGACCTGCGAATTCAACGCCGTCGTAGCCGATTTCCTTCATGAGTTTTATTGTGCCGAAAAAGTCTTTTTCCATTTCATCTCGCACCGAATAGAGCTGAACGGCAACGGGAAGCTTCATTGGAATCACTCCTGTTTAATTAATAATTTCAGTATACAATATATAGTAGCATATATTTTCGGGCGATACAATACTTTATTTGAATTTTAAAGAAATTTTATAAAATAAAATGAACCGAGATTTCTCATAAAAGCAAAAAGCGGTTTGCATCGGTGATAAACCTTTGCAAGCCGCTTGACTTTTATTTGTTTTCGCAATATTTTTCTGCAATCGCCGCAGCGCAGTGAACAAGCTCTGAGCATGGGCGTTTTTTATAGTATTCCGTTGTTCTTGCTTCGGGATTCGGGTCTGAGTTTTTTTCGGAAAGCCCAAGAAGCTCGCGGCAGATTATCGAGCCGTTTTCTTCTTTGAATTCTCCCGCCGCTTTCTGAATAAGGGCATAAAGTTCTTTTTTCTTTTCGTGGTCGTTAGGGTCGGCAGATGCAAAACGGTTTGAAAGCACCATTGTCATTCCGCTCACCGCACCGCAAACCTCTCTCATTCTGCCCATTCCTCCGCCAAAGCCTGCCGAAAGTCGCATTGCATCTTCTTCACTGAGGTTTGTTTCATCTCTGAATGCACAAAAAACAGCCTGACAGCAGTTGCATCCGCCCTCAAAAAGCTCCTTTGCATTATCTGCCTTGCTCATATAAATCTCTCCTCAAAATTTGTAATTATTAATGTAAAATATAATGAATTGATAAATAAAAGTCAAGAAAGTTTA
>JAZLBI010000100.1:0-6548 GCA_045613625.1 Acutalibacteraceae bacterium
ATCGCTCATTTTCAACGCAAAAGGCAACCCCGCAGGTCAGGTGCTGATGGTTATATTCAGCATACTTTACGGCATTATTTCCTTTTCATTCAATTACTACGGAGAAATGATAACATATCTCGGTATGACAATGCCGATGGCTGTTTTTGCCCTCATATCATGGCTTAGAAACCCCTATAAAGGCAACAAAGCAGAAGTGAAAGTCAATCACATCACAAAAAAAGAAACTGTTTTTATGCTCATTCTTACCATCACCGTAACCATCGTTTTTTATTTCATTCTCAGGCATTTCAACACCGCAAATCTGCTGCCGAGCACACTTTCCGTCACAACAAGCTTTATGGCGGTTTATCTCACCTTCCGCCGCGGTGCGTGGTATGCGATAGCCTATGCGGCAAATGATATAATTCTCATCATCCTCTGGATTTTTGCCGCAATGAAGGATATTTCATATATTTCCGTCGTCATCTGCTTTGCGATGTTTCTTGTGAACGATATCTACGGTTTCATAAGCTGGAAAAAAATGTCCGCAAAGCAAAATGAAGGTTGATATATAAGCATTCATTTGATATAATGTATGTATCATTAAGAAATGAGGCTGAATTATGGCAAAAATTATAGGTGAAAACATCCCCAACATCCCCTGGCAGGAAAAGCCCGAGGGCTATAAATACCCCGTATGGCGCTACAGCGGAAACCCCGTTATAACAAGAGATAATCTTTATATGGCAAACAGCATTTTCAACTCTGCCGTTGTGCCTTACGGCGACGGCTTTGCAGGCGTATTCCGCGTTGACGTTATGAGCCGCGACCATACTCTTGTTGTTGGCTACAGCAAAGATGCTGTCAACTGGGAACTTGAAGAAAAAGTTATTTTCAGAGGCTATGACCCCAGACTCTGCCTCATCGACGGCAAATATTATCTCTCATGGGTTAACCTCACCCCTCACGGCACAACAATCGGCATCGCTTACACAACAGATTTCAAGGAATGGGTTCAGCTTGAAGATGCATGCTACCCCGTTGCAAGAAACGGTGTGCTCTTCCCCAGAAAGATAAATGGTGAATATGTTCTTCTTATCAGACCCTGCGACAGAGGCCACACCCCCTACGGCGATATCTTCCTGAGCCACAGCAAAGACCTTACATATTGGGGCAAACACAGATTCGTTATGTCGCCCGTTAAGAATTGGGAAATGACAAAGGTCGGCGCAGGCCCCACACCCATCGAAACAGACGAAGGCTGGCTTATGTTCTACCACGGCGTGCTCACAAGCTGCAACGGCTTCACCTATGCAATGGGCGCAGCTATTCTTGATAAGGATGAGCCCTGGAAGGTGCTCCACAGAGCAGATTGCTTCCTTCTTGCTCCTCACGAGCTTTATGAATGCGTCGGCGATGTTCCCAACGTTGTTTTCCCCTGCGCTGCTCTTGCAGACGCCGAAACAGGCAGAATCGCAATTTACTACGGCGCGGCAGACACCAGCGTTGCAATGGCATTCACCACAGTTGACGAAACAATTGACTTCATCAAGAAGCACGATCTCATCAAATAAAATCTGCGTTTTCAACAAATCAAAAGGGCGTTTTTTGTGCAAAAAAACGCGCTTTTTTGTATTTTGTAAAATTTTTTTCGTAAATTAAAAGTGAGCATTTGCTATGAAAACGAGAGAAAAAACGAGAAAAAACGAGCTTTCAAAATGTAAATTAAAAAATTCAAAAAAACCTATTGACAACCACTCTCTCTTATGATAATATATGCAGGCACGAAAAAATTAATTTGGAGGAAATGTTATGTCTACTTATATGCCTAAAGCGGGCGACATCGTCCGTAAGTGGTATGTGATCGATGCAGCAGGCAAGCCCATGGGTAAGGTTGCTGTTGAAGCTGCAAAGCTTCTCAGAGGCAAGCATAAGGCTATGTTCACACCTAATGCAGACTGCGGTGATCACGTAATCATCATCAATGCTGACAAAGCAGTCCTCACAGGCAAGAAGCTTGAGCAGAAAATGTACTACCGTCACACAGGTTATATCGGTAACCTCAAAGAAGTTAAGTACAGCACACTTATGAAAACAAAGCCTGAATTCGCAATGACACTCGCTGTTAAGGGTATGATCCCCGACACAGTTATCGGCCGCAAGGCTCTTACAAGACTTCGCGTAGTTAAGGGTGCAGAGCACGCTCACGCAGCCCAGAAGCCCGAAGCTTGGGAATTTTAAGAAAGGGAGGCTATAAATAATGTACGAATCAACTCTTTATTTCTACGGCACAGGCCGCAGATAGAGCTCGGTTGCGAGAGTTCGCGTATACGCAGGCACCGGCAAGATCATCATCAACGACAGAGAAATCGACGATTACTTCGGTCTTGAAACTCTTAAGCTCATCGTTCGTCAGCCTCTCGCTCTCACAGACACAGCTGAGAAGTTTGACATCATCTGCCGTGTAGGCGGCGGCGGTGTAACAGGCCAGGCAGGTGCTATCCGTCACGGTATCGCACGTGCACTTCTTCAGTATGACGAAAACCTTCGTCCCGCACTCAAGAAGGCAGGCTTCCTCACCAGAGACCCCAGAATGAAGGAAAGAAAGAAATACGGTCTCAAAGGCGCTCGTCGCGCTCCCCAGTTCTCAAAGAGATAATTTATCCCGAATGGGGATTATCGAAAACCCTTGGAATCAACCGATTCCAAGGGTTCTTTTTTATACTGTATTCACTTTGCATATATCTTTCCGACCATATAATTCTGCAAGCTTTCGGGAAGGATTTTTGCGAGCGTGCATATAAGCTTATACTGCAATCCGACAGTATAAACGGGCTAGATATTTTTCTTCAATGCAATTTTTGCAACAAATTTGCCGATTCTTCCGCCGTAAATACCGTCGCCGATAATCATCTTTTCAATACGACTGTTGCAAAGAGACGGTTTTGTGATATAATATGTCCATAGTATTTCAGAATGATGGGGCTGAGACAAAAATGATAATTTTCCGTTTTTTACTTGCATTGCTGACAGTTTTCGGAACGCTTTTTCCGATCGGACTTAATATGGATTATAAACTTCTGCCGATTGAATTTGAAGTTGAAACCGTTAGCGATATATATGTTCCTGCGGATAACAACGCAAACGTGGTTGAATACCCCGCAATCATAAAGCTCCGACATCAGAAAAATGATGCTGATAACGGCAAACTTCTCGCAACCTTTGAAAAATGGGGCGACACATATCCCATATACGAAAGCGTCGACGATGCCGAAACCTGGCAGTATGTTTGTACCGTAAAAGATAATCTGAACGAAGGTTATTGGAATGAATGGATGCCGTTTCTTTATGAATTGCCTGCTGATATGGGTGATTTTGAAAAGGGAACAATCATTCTCGCCGCAACATCCATATACGGCGAAGGCGTAACCGACAGCACGATAACTCTCTATTCAAGCAACGATGCGGGAAAAACATTCAACGCTTTCTGCAATGTTGACAAAGCAGGCGGATTAGATTGGGGTGTATGGGAGCCGTATTTAATCTACGAGGAAGAAACGGGCAGACTTTTCTGTTTCTATTCAGATGATTCCGACCCCGAGCATTCGCAGAAGCTTGTTTATAAATACACAACCGACCTTGTTAATTGGAGCGAGAAGTTTGAGTGCGTTGCATGTTCCGATTCTTCGCTCAGACCCGGTATGGTTTCGATTGCTAAAATGGGCAACGGCGAATATTTAATGGTTTATGAGATGGTCGGTATTTTTATGAATCCGATTTATTGTAAGAGAACGACTTCTCTCGATGATTGGGGCGACGTTTCGGATTACGGCAAGATAGTTTCCGCAGGCGGCAAAACTTTCGGCTCATCTCCTTGCATTGCGTGGTCGCCCGTCGGCGGTGAATGCGGAACACTTATTGTTATAGGTAGGCACGCCATCAGAGGCGAAAGCGACACGGGTGCGGATATGTTCATCAGTTTCGATTACGGCAAAACCTTTGCTCCGATTGACAATCCCATTCCGTATCCGACTGACGAACCTTTCGTAAAATGCGGTTACAGTCCGTCGCTCTTTTTCTCGGAAGACGGAACAACGCTTTACTATGTCAACAATCCTCCTTGTTATGAATCGACTTATAAAATAACGGTTGCAAAAATCAGAATTTCAGAATGAATCAAAAATCGGTTGTAAGATTAAACCTTACAACCGATTTTGCTTTTATAAAGATTTTTTATCAGTTCGGCTGAGCGAACTTATGGGGAATATTCTGCTCAACCGCCGCAAGAAGTTCATCTGCGGAAACAACCTCAACGCTGTCATCAAGCTGACTGACGAAATATGCGAGGTCATCGGGGCCTACCGTCCACGGATGAACATTGATTACCGTGTAGCCATTGATTGTTTTGATATCGGCAGGCTTTTCATTTATGATTCCAGCCTGCTCTGCAAGCCATTCGTTTGTTACTTCGTCTGCATTTCCGCTCGGATGCCAGAGACTGAAGCCTACAGTCACAAACGGCTTATCGTCTGAGAAATAAACTCTGCCGCCGCCACCCGCATAGTTATTCGGGTCAAGCTGAAGAATGCCGCCTTTGATATTATCATATCTTGAGAAATAACCGAGTCTTTTCTGCATACTCGAATCAAAGTTTACGTATTTTATTTCATCAAGAAGGGTCATAATTTCGAGACCCGATTCAAGCATAGCAGATGCCGTGTAATCTGAAAAAGCTTCAAGTTCTTTTGAATTCATATTGGTAATTCTTGCATATCCTCCGCCTGAAGGACCTGTTATAAATGTTGCATTTTCTGAATTTGCAAGAGTTCTCTTGACATCAGTATCGGCAAGCTGAGATGCAATGGGAGGAAAAGTCCAGCTCACGGGAGTGTCCAGACCGTAGCTTTGCCAGGTGTGGAATTCACCGAAGCCGTTCTGAATCCACTGAAGGTTGTCGCCGTCGCTGTAAACGATTGCAACATAATGCTTTGAGGGGTCAAGCTCAACCTTACCCTCATACGGTGCGGCAAATTTTTCGTCGGTTGCATTGAACGACGCAAGAATGCTCAGATTATACGAATGGTCTGAGGGAATAACACTGTGACCGTAGCGTGATGCTGATTCGGTGAATTTAAATTCATACTGACACCAGCCGAAGATTATTGATGAAGGCTTAAGCTCTCTCATAACACTGTCGCGGAAAAGTCTGCCTTCGTAATCGGCATCTTCAACATACATAACAAAAATACCCTGCTGAACAGCAAAATCTCTCATGCCCATAGCATAATAATACATATGAACAAGGCTGTCGTCACGGAACTTATCCTTGTTTTCTTTATAGAAATTTTTAAGATATTTAATATCAATGTTATCTCCGCTGATATCAGCTTTCTTTTCAAGGCCGAGGGCGATAACCGTCTGTTCCATTTCGGGAGTAACGGGCAGCCAACCGTTGAGCGTTGCATAATTTATTGCTGTGTTAAGCTGACCGTGGTCTTCTGTTGTTGCATAGAGCGTATAGCCGCTGTCAGCAATATAAGATCTGAACTTTTCGATAAGGCTGCTGAAATTCCATGGGTTGCCGGCTTCATCGTTATAAACGAGCTCGTGCCCCGCGTTCTTAAACTGTTCAAGAGAATAGCGGTTTGTTTCATAGCCGTAATCAATAAAAATCTGCGGTTTATCTCTTGAAACAAGACCCTGAAGAGCAATTATTGCGTGACGCTGAGCGTGTGTAAGCGCAGAAAGCTTGACAACCGTTATTTCATCCGCAAGCTCATATTCATCAAATTTTTCCTGCATTTCAACAAGCGACTGCTCATTCTGCGGCTCGGGTGCTTTAGTGAGCAATGCGGCATCGATTGTGTTGAACAGAATTGAAAACATCATCACAATAAACGAAATACCATAAACTATTTTTGACATATCTTTTTCCTCACTTCACAAAAATTGTTTTGATTTTATTTTCAGGGATATCTCGGAGCTCATATTTTTCATCGGTATGACCGAGAATGATTGCACAGCAAGGAACCATTCCTTCGGGGAGGCTGAGTTCTTTCAAAAGCTCCTCGTTATCATTGAGGAATCTGACTGCACCCCATATGTGGCAGGAGCCTATGCCGAGTTCGGTGGCGGCAATTGCCATATTCTGAACAAGAATTGCCGCATTCGAGAAGTTAACATTAACGCTCTTGAGGTCGGTTGACGGAATAAGCGATGAAACAAGAATAACAGTCGGTGCACCATAAAAAGGTCTGTGACCGCTTTCGCTTTCGCAGTAATCTTCCCATTTGTTGAGATAGTCGCGGTTGGTTATAACAGTTATATTCAAGGTGTCAAAAAGCGCTCTGCCTCCGGGTGAAGCATAATCCGCTTTGAGAATCTGTTCAAGTTCGGCTTCTGTTATGTTTTCGCCGTTATATGTTCGGATTGACCTTCTGCTGAAAAGATTTTCAAAAGTGTTCATTCTTTAACTCCTATCTGAAGCTCGTCTGCATATTCCTTCATAGCTTCGATGCAGATTGTTGCAACTTCTTTAACTTCCATACCGAGCATTTCACAGCCCT
>JAZLBI010000101.1:0-16549 GCA_045613625.1 Acutalibacteraceae bacterium
ATTTCGTCTTCACGGCGGTATCTCTTACCGATTGAACCTGTTTCGTCAAAGTCAACCATGAACTTCTTCTGGAGCTTTTCATAAACCTTGAGAGCGTCGGGTGAAAGCTTCTTTGAAAGAGCAAGAACGGCTGCTTTGAAGGGTGCGATTGCGGGGCTGAGGTGGAGAACAACTCTTGTGTCATTCTTTTCAGCGTCGATAACCTCTTCGTCATAAGCTTCGCAAAGAAGAGCGAGAACTGTTCTGTCAAGACCGTAGGTTGACTCGATGATGAAGGGGATGTACTTCTCGTTGGTTTCGGGATCAAGGTAGTCCATCTTCTGACCGCTGTATTCCTGATGTCTTGTGAGGTCAAAGTTGGTTCTGTTATGTGTGCCGTTGATTTCGCCCCAACCGAAGGGGAAGAGGAATTCGATATCGCAGGCTGCCTTTGCGTAGTGAGCAAGCTTTTCGTGGTCATGGTAACGAAGGTTTTCTGCCTTGATGCCGAGATCCTGATAATACTTCATACCGTATTCCTTGAAGTAATCATAAAGCTCGGTGTCTGTTCCTTCTTTGCAGAAGGTCTGGAACTCCATCTGCTCGAATTCGATTGTTCTGAAAGTGAAGTTGCCGGGAGTGATTTCGTTTCTGAAAGCCTTACCTATCTGACCGATGCTGAAGGGAAGCTTTGCTCTCATTGTTCTCTGAACATTGAGATAGTTAACATATTCACCCTGAGCATTTTCGGGGCGAAGATAGATGATGTTTTTGCTGTCGTTGGTAACGCCTCTGAAGGTCTGGAACATCAGGTTGAACTCTCTGATGTCTGTGAAATTATGCTTGCCGCAGTGGGGGCAGGGGATTGAATGAGCCTTGATATACTCAAACATTTCTTCTTTTGTCATGCCGTCTGCGTGTGCATCGGGGTTGAAGTCGTCGATAAGGTTATCTGCTCTGTGACGCTTCTTGCATTCTTTGCAGTCGAGAAGGGGGTCTGAGAAGCTGGCAACGTGGCCGCTTGCTTCCCATACTCTGGGGTGCATGAGAATATCGGCATCAACCTCATAGCTGTTCTTTCTTTCCTGAATGAATCTTTTGCGCCAGGTGTCTTTAACGTTGTTTTTCATTCTTGCACCGAGGGGGCCGTAGTCCCAGGTGTTTGCAAGGCCGCCGTAGATTTCGCTGCCTGCAAAAATCAAGCCTCTGCCCTTGCAGAGAGCAACGATTTTTTCCATAGTTTTTTCGGTATTTTTCATCATAATCCAAAACTCCCGCATTTTAATATTTTTACTCTGTTATGATACCCTAAAATATGCAATAAAGTCAATGATTTCCGCAACTAAAAAAGACCGCAAAAAGCGGCCTTTTTTGGTGAAATGTGCTATTTATATAAATAATATAATCCTAAGTAAAGAAAACAAACGATAAAACTCTTCAAATATACCGTCAATCCGTCAATCGCAGGAATGACAGATAGATTATTATTACTGATGTTATTACTATTAACAACTGCTTATTTTGTAAACTCGTAAAGTTTTGATTTGCGACTTCGTAAAATAAAAACATATCATTTAATTTCTGCGCGGTCAATAAAAATGCCCCGTCGTTATTGCAACGACGGAGCGTTTTTCTATATCAGGAATACTTTTGCAAGGCCGAAATAGATAACAAGAGTTACGATGTCAACCAGAGTTGCAATCATCGGGCCTGCCATAAGCGCGGGGTCAAGTTTAACGATTTTTGCAAATATCGGAAGCGAACATCCGATGAGCTTTGCAACGAGAATTGCGCAGAACATCGCAAGCGAAACAACAAGTATTTCAGCAAAAGTTCCGTCGCAGAAAAGATACATTCTGAGAATGTTTGCAACGGCGAGCACTGCGCCGCAGATTGATGCAACACGGAGCTCTTTGAAGATTATTTTGAAATAATCCTTTATTTCGATTTCGCCAACGGCAAGACCGCGGATGATAAGGGTTGAAACCTGGCTGCCTGCGTTACCGCCCGTGCCCATCAGCATAGGCATTGATGCGGTCAGAGCAATGAAGCCTGCAAGAAGCTCTTCATAGCCTTCAATGATTTTGCCGGTGAATGTTCCCGAAATCATAAGAATGAGAAGCCAGAGAATTCTGTTTTTTGAAAGCTTGAAAACTCCCGTTTTGAGATATTCATCATCTGAAGGGGCAAGCAAAGCCATCTTTTCGAAGTCCTCGGTGGTTTCTTCTTCGATAACGTCAACGATATCGTCAACCGTGATGATGCCGACAAGTCTGTTTTCTCTGTCAACAACGGGAACGCTCAGAAGGTCGTATTTTTTAACGATATCCGCAACGAATTCACGGTCATCGTGGGTGTTAACGGAGATGAGCTGAGCGTCATCCTCCATAATATCGCCAACGAGAGTGTCCTGATCGCAGAGAAGAAGCGAAAGAAGGGGAATGCTTCCGAGAAGATGATGCTCTTTATCGATACAGTAGCAGGTATAGACCGTTTCTTTGTCTACGCCTGTTTTTCTTATTTTTTCAATTGCTTCTGCGGCGGTGAGGCTTGTTCGAAGATGAACCATTTCAATGGTCATAAGGCTTCCCGCGCAGTCTTCGGGATAGTTGAGGAATTTGTTGATGAGTTTTCTTGTTTCGGGGTCGGAGTGAGCAAGAACTCTTGTCACAACGCTTGCGGGAACTTCTTCAAGAAAGTCAACCGTATCGTCAAGAAACATTTCATCGAGAAGGCGTTCAAGTTCGGTATCGGTTATCGAGCGCACAAGCTCTGCCTGAGTTTCGCTTTCGAGATATGCGAAAGCTTCGGCTGAAATATCTTTCGGAAGAATGCGGAAGGCGCGAAGCCTGTTTTTGGGCTCAAGGCCTTCGATGAGCTGAGCAATATCAACAACGTTCAGCTCGCACAGAAGCTCTCGAAGAGCTGAAATCTCGCCTTTTTCGGCAAGAGCCGAAATCTGCTCGAGCAGAACATCATAGTTTTCAATTTCCATAAAAAAACATCTCCTTTCACGGATTACCGTGTAAGAGATGCAATCAGCAAAGCGATTTTGGTTTAAAAATCACTCGACAGCTCCGTTAACACGGCAACATATCCTGTTATGTATCTACTTCGGGGGTTGGGAATATCGGAACTGCCCAAGGATTTTCACCACTCAATCAAAAAATATTTTTACCTTCTAATCGTACACCCAAAAACGCATCAAGTCAAGTAAAAATTCAAAAAAATTCGAAAAACAAAAATATTCAACAAAAACGGAGAAAATCGGCGATATATGGGTGGAATTGGGTGAAAACAGAAGAAATCGGGCGGTGGATTGTTTTGGAATTTTAAAAAATTTGACCTGATCGGGTCAAAAAAATGCCCTGTTTGCGCTTAGGGTGAGAGATGTTTTGAAAAACTCTCTCGGAAAGGAGATGGTCGTTTGACCGAAAAAGAACGGCTTTTTTGCGTTTATTATGCCGAAGACGGTGATGCAAGAGGGTGCGCGGCAAGAGCGGGGTTTCTTATCGCTCCGCGCAGAAGTGCGGCAAGGCTTCTTGCCAAGGAGGAAATCAGAGCGGAAATTGCGAAACTTGAGAAAGAAAAGAAAGCAAATGCAGCTCTCGTTGAAAAGGGTCTGCGCCGCCTTGCTTTCGGCTCTGTTACGGATGCGCTCAGACTTATGCTTTGCGAAGACACGCTCTCTGCAGAAGAAATCGAGAAGCTTGACCTTTTCAATGTTTCCGATATAAAACGCCCCAAGGGCGGCGGACTTGAAATCAAGTTTTTTGACAGACTGAAGGCTCTTGAAAGGCTTGAAAAGCTAGGCGCAGGCGAAGAAAACACGCAGAGCAGTTTTGTTCAGGCTCTTGCCGAAGGCGCAAAACTGCTTTCGCAGGAGGATGACTCTTGATAAACAACAAGAAATCCTCATTCACTCCCTTTTCTTCAAAACAGATGAAGGCGCTTTGTTGGTGGATGCCTGAAAGCCCGTTTTCAAAGCACGATGCCATCATCTGCGACGGCGCGGTAAGGTCGGGAAAAACGCTGTGTATGTCCGTTTCGTTTACGGCATGGGCGTTTTCTTCTTTCTCGGATTGTTCCTTTGCAATGTGCGGCAAAACGATTGCGTCGCTGAGAAGAAACGTTATAACCGTTATTCTGCCTGTGCTCAGGGAGCTTGGATTTGAATGCGTTGAGAAGCATTCGAAAAATCTTATTGAGATAACCTATGGCGGAGTAACAAACCGTTTTTATCTTTTCGGCGGCAAGGATGAAGGCTCGGCGGCGCTCATTCAGGGAATGACGCTTGCGGGAGTGCTTCTTGATGAGGTCACTCTGATGCCGCGTTCATTCGTTGAGCAGGCGCTTGCGAGATGCTCGGTTGAAGGGTCAAAACTGTGGTTTAATTGCAACCCCGAGCATCCTATGCACTGGTTTCACGAGGAATGGATAAAAAAGCGCGAAGAGAAAAATTGCTTTTATCTGCATTTCACAATGAAGGATAACCCTTCACTGACACCCTCTATTATCCGCAGATATGAAAAACTCTATTCGGGCGCATTCTATGAAAGATTTGTGCTCGGAAGATGGGTTGCGGCTCAGGGCAGCGTTTACCCGATGTTTTCGCAGGAAAATCATGTTGTACAGCCACCGTATGACTCTGAAGAATACTATATTTCCTGCGATTACGGCACGGTGAACCCCTCATCCTTCGGCTTATGGGGCAGAAACGGCGATGTTTGGTACAGACTGCGCGAATATTATTTCGATTCACGAACCGAAGGAAGGCAGAAAACCGACGGCGAGCATTATGAAGCTCTTTGCGAGCTTGCGGGCAATCTTAAGATTGAAGCCGTTGTTGCAGACCCCTCTGCGGCAAGTTTTATGGAATGCATAAGGCGTGACGGCAGATTCAGGGTTATACCCGCAAAAAATGATGTTATCGACGGAATAAGGCGCGTTTCCGATTGTCTTAAAGAAAAAAAGATTATGTTTTCGCCCGAATGCAGAGATACAATCAGAGAATTCGGTCTTTACAGATGGGAAGAAAACTGCGCAAAGGATTCCGTCAGAAAAGAAAACGACCACGCAATGGACGATATCCGCTATTTTGTTTCGACTGTGGTAACGAAACAGGATGACGGCGGATTTTTCGCCCTTGCGGCCAGACGAAGGTGAAAGGAGGATATGAATGGGAATATTCAAAAACCGAAAAATATCAAGAGTTTCCGCGCCCGTAACGCAGAATACGGGCAAACATCCCTTCGGGCTTCTTGACGGATATACACCTTTATCCGCACCGCAGATGAGGCTTTATTATGCGCTCAGGGAAGCTGTGCCCGTTATTGATGCGGCGATTTTCAAAATCGTTCGTCTTACGGGAGGCTTCAGCGTTGAATGCGGCAATGCCGAGGCTCAGGCGGCGATTGATGAATTTATCCGTTCTGTGCCCGTTGGCGGCAACCGTCAGGGGCTTTCGGCGTTTGTTTCAAGCTATTTTGAACAGCTTCTCACCTGCGGCACGGCAGTTGGTGAAATCGTTACGGATACCGAGGGTGTGCCGAGGGCTCTTTTTAATGCTCCGCTTGAAAATATCGAGCTCAAAAGAAACAAAAACGGCTTTGATATTGATATTTTCACCCGTAACGGAACGGAACTGCGCAAAGTTGAGAGGCCTGAAATGTGCCTTCTGAGTGTGCTCAACCCCGACCCAGGCGCACTTACGGGAAATTCTATGCTTAAAGGTCTGCCGTTTGTAAGCTCCGTGCTTCTCAAAATTTTTGAAAGCATCGGCGCAAACTGGGAAAGGGTCGGCAATCTGCGTTTCGCCGTGACGTATAACCCGAAAAACGACGCAATGGACAGAGCGTATGCAAAAGACAGAGCTCTTCAGGTTGCGAAGGAATGGGGCGAGGCGATGCAGAGCGGCTCCGAAATCAGGGATTTTGTTGCGGTCGGCGATGTTCAGATTAAGGTTATCGGTGCGGATAATCAGATTCTGGACAGTGAGGTGCCCGTAAGGCAGATGCTTGAACAGATTGTTGCAAAAACGGGTCTGCCGCCCTTTATGCTCGGTCTTTCGTGGTCGAGCACGGAGCGAATGTCTGCTCAGCAGGCGGATGCGCTCACAAGCGAACTTGAAGCTTACAGAAGAATTCTTACGCCCGTTATTGCGAAAATATGCACGGCTTATCTGTGCGGCGTGGGTTATCCCTGCGGTGTGAAGGTGGTATGGGATGATATCACTCTTCAGGATGAGGTTGAGCAGAGCAGGGCTGAGCTTTACAGAGCGCAGGCCGAAAAAATCAGAAGAGGTGAATAATTACGGAAAAAGAAAAGAATATTCTGCCCGATGAAGAGCTTGCGCTTATCGGACAGTTTGCAAGAAAAGAACTCGGCAGAGATGAGATTTATACATTTCCGCTCATTCTCTGCGATAACGAGATTGACAGGGATAACGAGAAATTTACAGTTTCTGCCCTGCATACCCTTGCAAAGCTTTTTGTGGGAAAAACAGGGATTTTTGACCACAATATGAAGAGCAAGGATCAGACGGCGCGCATTTACTGCGCCGAGGTTATGACCGATGAAACACGCAAAACCGCTGACGGCGAGGTTTATACATATATCAAAGCCAAGGCGTATATGGTCAGAACCGAAAAAAACAAAGACCTCATTGCAGAAATCGATGCGGGAATCAAGAAAGAAACCAGCGTCGGCTGCTGCGTGAAGGATATCAGCTGTTCTATCTGCGGCAAAAACATAAAAACTCAGGGCTGTGAGCATCAGAAGGGCAAGGAATACGGCGGAAAACTCTGCTGCTATCTTCTTTCAGAGCCTTCGGATGCTTATGAATGGTCTTTTGTGGCAGTGCCTGCGCAGAAGAATGCGGGGGTTATCAAATCTTTTGAACCCGCTTCAGACGAAAGCCTTGAAGAAATGGCAAGGGAATTCAGGCAGGAGCTTAAATCGGATATCATCCGCTCATTTGCATCTGCCGTTCCCGAAATGAAGCAGAGTTCGGTTGAAGAAATCTGCGAAAAGCTTTCGCTTAAATCAATGCGTGAAATGCGTGACGCATTGCGTGAAAATGCAAGAAAAAATCTGCCCGTTATCAGACAGCTTGATGTCAGCGGCGCAGATGAAACAAACGGAAATTCTGAGTATAAAATCTAAGGAGGAAAAAATATGTCAGTATCATTCGGCGGTTTCAACAAGAACACCGCAACTTTCAGAGTTACAGAGGATATCGCAAAGAATTCGCCCGTTAAAATGAGCGAAAACAACACCGTTGCAGTTTGTAACGGCGAAGCATTCTGCGGAATTGCGCAGGAAAGTGACGGCGGTTATGCCGCGGTGCAGCTCAGCGGCGCAGTGACAGTGCCTTACAGCGGCAGTGCTCCCGAAATCGGCTTCTCAAAGCTTGCGGGCAGCGGCGATAAGGTAACTGCTTCAGATAACGGCAGGGAATATCTTGTTGTTTCGGTTGACGAAACAGCGCAGACCGTAACTTTTCTTATGTAAGGAGGATATAAAATGAGTAATTTTGATAATATTAAACTTGAAAAGGGTCTTTATGCCTCAGGCAACTTCACAAAGGCGCTTGAAAGCATTGACCCCACAGAAAATTATAAGGGCACTTCTCTTGAAGGGCTTGACGCATATCAGCGTCAGCTCAAGCGTTTCGGCATCAAGGTGGGCGGCCCTTCAAGCGATGTTGTTGAAAAGTTTTTCAGAACATCAGACAGCGCAGTGCTCTTCCCCGAATATATTTCAAGAGCTGTAAAGCAGGGGCTTGAACAGGCAGATATTCTTTCGGATATCGTTGCATCAACAACCGTTATCAACGGTATGGATTACCGTTCAATCACTTCAATTCCCACAGAGGATGAGAAGGAGCTTAAGGTTGTTAAGGAAGGTGCGTTCATCCCCGAAACGAGCATTCACACCAAGGATAACCTTGTGAAGCTCAAGAAGAGAGGCAGAAGCCTTGTTGCTTCATATGAGGCTATCAGATTTCAGCGCCTTGACCTTTTCACCGTCACTCTCAGACAGATCGGTGCATACATTGCACGAACTCTTCTCAAGGATGCAATCGGCGTTATCGAAAACGGCGACGGCAACGAAAACGGTGCAGAGGTTGTGAACTGTGCAAATGCGGGCACACTCACATATGCAGACCTTGTGAATTTCTGGAACGGTTTTGACCCCTATGAGCTCAACACAATCGTTGCAGACCCCGCAGTTATGGCAAAGATGCTCAATATGGAGCAGTTCAGAGATGCGGCGGCGGGCCTTAACTTCCATGGCAAGGGCGATATGATAACTCCTCTCGGCGCAAAGCTTCTTAAGTCTTCTGCAGTGGGTGAGGGCACTCTCATCGGCCTTGACAAGAGCGCGGCGCTTGAAATGGTCAAGGCGGGCGATATTATGACGGAATACGATAAGCTTATCGACCGTCAGCTTGAAAGAGCGGTTATCAGCTGCACCGCAGGCTTTGCAAAGATTTTTGACGGAGCATCAAAGGTGCTTTCCGTTTAACGGAGGGATTTTTCGTTGATTGACAGTCTGAGCATTATTTCTGCTTTAAGAGAATATTATTCCGTTCAGGGCACAGATGAGGAGCTTGCTCCTCTCTGCGCCGCAGCGGCAAAAGAAATTTCGGCAAGGCTGAAAAAGAATGCCGAGCAATCCGATATAAGGCTCATAAATCTTGCAGCGGCAATGGTGAATCACCGTCTTTGTATGAGAGATCTTCATTCTCAGGAGGGAGTAACATCCTTCAAGGCGGGCGATGTTACCGTCAGCATTTCACCTTGCGCACTTGTTGAGCAGGCAGAAAAAGAAAAAGCCGCCGCAACTGCAGCAGCGCTCCCTCTTCTTCGCGATGACGGATTTTTCTTTGGGCAGGTGAGCGTATGAATATATCACCCATTCTCAAAAAATACGGCAGACCTGCCTCGTTCATGTCGAAAGAAGGCAAAAAACTCGGCGAGATGAGTGCGTTTATCAGCCCTCTGAGATATAAAAACAAGATGTATCTTTACGGCGTCAACACCGAAATCGGTTATAATTCGCAGGGACATTATCTTTACATCGGCCCTCCCGATCCCGACCTTTCTGCCGCAGAGGACGGCGAATATATTTCGTGCCTCGGCGAAAAATACAGAATAGACAGAGCAGAAAAGGTTTACAGAGGCAACGAGGTTTATTATATCTGGGCGATAATCAGAGTTATCGTCGAAACTGACTGAGGAGGGGTTTTATGAGTGAAATAAGTGCTTTGCCCGCAAATATCGTTGCGTGGCTCAAAAGCAGAGAAGAGCTTTCCGATATAAGATTTCTTACGGAATTCCCCGCTATCAAAAAAGCGGTTCCCCTTAAACATACAACGGTTGCGGTTGGTATTGAAAGCATGGAAATCGTTGATTCTTTCACCGAAAACGATGAGGGTGTGCTCGTTGAAAACGAATATTGCAGGCAGGCGAAAATAAAGCTCCGCCTTTCAATTCATGCGCCCTATTCTTCGGGCGGCGCGGCTTGCCACGATGCTTTCACCGATATCATTGACAGCCTCACATTCGCTTCAGGGCTCGATATTCTTTATTCGGGCTGTGACGATATTGTTTCGGACAGAGATACGGATGCGTTTGTGCTCGGTGCGTGGGCAATGGTCAACGCATCTCTATGCCCTGCATCAACATCGGCTCTTGATTTCCCTTCGTTCATATCAAAGGATTTGCTCTGCGGCTCGCATATACGCAACACGGATATCCATCTTTCGGCAGAGCAGAAAACGGCAATCGATTCGCCTTTTATTGCGGGCTCATATTTTGGCACGGGTGCGGCATCGAGAACAATTTCTCTTGAATTCACACCGAGTCTGATAATTATTATCAGAGAAGGTATGCCGCTGATTCAATCGGATTTTGTTGCAAAAACAAACTACACCGTTGCGGCAATCGGCTTCAACGGAAAGGCTTCGATGGGGCTTGAATATGTCAGCGGCGGTATCAAGGTTATGAATTCAACAACCCAGACCCACGGCGGATGTTACCCCAACCTCAACGAGCTCAATAAAGTATATCAGTTCATAGCGTTCAGATAAAAGAATCGGCGTGTACGGTTTAATTCGTACACGCCGTGATTTTTGTTTATTTTCTCATTGCCGCAAGGTCACGGTAGTTGATAAGCTTGATGCCGTGAGCTTCGATATGCTGCTTTGTTTTGGGGTCGTTCATAACCTGATATTCCCAGACTCTTCTCTGCCAAGCGCCCGTTGTGCCCTTAAGGTCATCGGTTTCGATTGAGGGGTGAAGATAGGTTTCGGTTATGCCGTTGGGGATGTTTGCATAAAGGTCATAGAGATATTCTTTGAAATTCTCATAGCTTTCATCCTGAGGGCCGCCCCATTCGTTGGGGATGAGATAATCGGGGATTGCAACGCCCTGAGCGTTTGCAAATGCGATGATTTTGCCGAATACCATTTCAATAAGGCTCTTATCAACATTGATATCGAGCATTGAGTTGCCCATCATTGCGTCTGTCACATTGCCGGGAAGGCGGAAGGGAAGGCCGTATTCGCCTGCAATTGAAAGAGTTGACTGAAGAAGCTCGAATCTGCCTGTTTCAATGCCGTAGAGAGAGCCCATGTGGTTATCAAGATGTGAAGGATTAACAAGGCCAAGCTTTTTGCAGCGCTCAATCTGCGCTCTGATTTCGCCTTCAACTTCATCAATATCAACATTTTCTTCAACCTGATCGCTTTCGTGCCACATAAAGCCGTCTTCGTCACGGAGCGAATCCGTGTTGCTTGAATTTACGGGAGCCCAGCGGTAGTTTGACCATTCGCTTGTGAGAGTGAGATGAACGCCGATTGCAAACTGAGGATTTTCGCCCGCAAATCTGCATGCCTCGGGTGCCCATGCACAGGGAGTCATAATTGTTGATGATGTGAGAGCGCTCTTTTCGTTTTTGAAAAGTTCCATAACGGCAAGGTTTGCACCTCGGCACATACCGAAATCATCTGCGTTGATAATAAGATATCTGTCCATTTTTATTTCTCCTTTATATCAAATCTTTATACTGAATTTTGTTTCCTGCGAATTTGTTCACGTCAAGCTCTTTTTCGCCGATGAATGCTTTGTTGACCTGCTTTATGCCCTTCACATATTCGGGTCTGCCGGGGCAGAAGGGATAAAGACCGAGCACGCCGAAGATATACCAGATTGCGGTTGTTCCGTTATCTTCATCGCCGGGGAAACCGTCATCTTCATATGAGAAAAGTTCGTCGCAGATTTTCTTGACCCAATATGCGCTCTTTTCAACATCGCCGAGAGCGGAATAAATATAAGGAATATGGAATGAGGGCTGATTGTTCATACCGCACTGACCGAAATCAACAGCCGCCATTTCGGTTATTTCGTGGATTTCACAGTCGTAGCCGATGATTTCATAATGAGGCGGGGTTGCAAAAAGTTCATCGATTTTTGCAATCAGCTTATCCTTGCCGCCGTATAATTCGGCAAGGCCCTCAATATCGTGGGGCACTGCGAATGAATTCTGCCAGGCGCTGCCTTCTGTGTAGTCTCTGCCCCAGCCGATGGGGGTGAAATCGGGTCTGAATTCGCCCTTTCTGTTTTTGGGTCGCATAAAGCCCGTTTCGGGGTCGAAAAGATTTTTGTAGTTGAGGGCACGCTTTCTGTATTCTTTTTCAATATCGGATTTGCCGAGAATTTTTGCGATTTCGGCAATGCACCAGTCACCGTAAGCCGCATCAAGAGTGAGGTTTACGGTTTCTTTTTCTTCTTCATAGGGAACATAACCGAGCTTGCAATAGCTTTCTGCGCCGTTTCTGCCGAATCGTTTTGCGGGAGCGTTGGTTACGGAATGCTTTATCATTCCTTCAAGTGCGATTTCAAGGAGATCGTTGTCGATGAAGCCTTTTACTGCGCCGTCGGCTATAACTGCGTCAACGAGAGTGCTCGGCATACAGCCGCATTCGCCGATTGAAAGCCATCGGGGGAGCCATCCGCTCTCCTGATATTCTTTTATGAATGCAACAAGCATTTCACGAAGCTCATCCTTTGCAACGAGGGCAAAGAAGGGGTAAACCGTGCGGTATGTATCCCAGAAACCGTTATCGGTGTATCTTACGCCGGCCTTGATTGAGCCGTCGTGAGGGCAATAGTGAATTGCGTTGCCGTTTTTATCGTATTCGTAGCATTTATGAGGATAGAGAAAAGCTCTGTACATACAGGAATAGAATGTTTTCATAAGCTTTTCGTCTTCGGTTTCGATTTTGACTCTTGAAATATATTCTTCCCAGATGTTTTCGGCAGTGGATCTGACATCTTCAAGCGATTTGCCCGAAACTTCATTTTCGAGGTTGAGAAGAGCCTGGTTGAAGCTGATATATGAGGTTGAAAGAGCGATTTCGGTTACCTTGTTTTTGAGCGCAAGGTGAATGCCTGCTTTTTTACCTCTGCATTTTGTTCCTTTGCGGAATTTATCATCGCTGCTGATAAGCGTTTTCTCAGTATCAACCGCACCTTCGGGGAAGCGGAGAACAATGTGGTTTTTGAACTTGACCGCTTCGCCGCTCATATGCATATCTGTTGAAACAAAAAGAGTGTTTGTCTTTTCGTCAAAGCGGTAGCTGCACATTCCTTTGACGGGGGTTACGGAAAAATAGTTGTCGCAGTCTTCGTCGAACGACACTCTGATTACCGCACCTCTTTCAGTGGGAGCAAGCTCGAAATCAGACCTTGAACGAAGAAGGCGGAATCTGAGATAATACGGTGTGAGCACTGCATCCTCGGGGCGGTATCCCGACCATCGTTCTTCTCCGCCGAAGCCTCCGAGAAGCTTATTCTGAAGAGAAAAGATTATTGCGCCGTAGTCTGCAATCCACGGTGAGGGCTGGTGGGTAAGGCGGATTCCTTCAAGGCTGCGGCTGTCGGGGTGATAATACCATCTGATGTTGTTTTCAACATTCTGAGGCGCAAACGCCGTCATGCCGAAGGGGAGCTGAACGAGCGGCAGGGTGTTGCCGTTTGAATAGCGATGGGTTGATTTGCTTCCCTGTTTTGTGTTGACATAGTCGAGATATCTCATATATTTTCTCCTTCCCAGAGGATATTTATAAGATTTTCGGGGCTGTAATAACGGCTTTTTTTCATTGAAAGCCGAATGAATTCCATATTGTTTGCAGAGTGCTCAACTTCTTTTGAATATTTCTGAGAAATTTCTGTTCGCTGTTCCTTTGAAAGAGCATCCGAGAGGGCGTGAAGCCGCTTTATCATAATGAAAGACAGGGCGGCGAATTTTGCTTTTGAGAGCAGGTCATAATCATATGCCGCGGTCAGAAAATAGCGAAAAACGAAATAAACCAGAAGGTGTTCGTGTTCGCAATCGGGAGTCGAAAAGCCTTTCATATCAACGGTTTCCGCTTTTTTGAGATCAGAGCCGAAAGCGGAATTTATGAATTCGAGAGACGAAAAATCCGAGCAGTATTTTTTCAGGGCACGCTTTGAACGAAGCGGTGAATACTCATAGTTTTTCTCGAAGAATTCTCTTGAATCAAGCTCTGTTGCTTCAGATAAACGGTCTTGATTTATGAGTTTCTGAAGCACTTGAGAAAACTCCAGAAAAGCGCAGATTCTTCGTTCAATTGAAAAATTTCTTTGCTGAAGTATATCAATCGCCGTTTTTCGTGCGCCGAGCAGTGTAAAATATAATTCCGCATCAAAATCGGAAGGGATGATTGCGCCTTCTGTTTCTTCCGTGACAAATGTTACGGGTTCGTCGTTTTCGAAAATCAGCCTTGCCGCCTCGGGGCAGGAGAGTGAAATTCCCGTTTCAACTCTTGACCCGAAGGCGTTTGTGAATCGAGGGAATTTTCTGCAGGTGAGGCAGAGATTTTCGTGGCCGATTTCTGTATACATTTCGCACAGCTTGTTTTCAAGAAGAAAAGGGCATCTTCCCTCAATCGACCTGAAAATGCTGTCGCCGTCTTCATCAACGGTGATGAGATTGCGTATTTTATCGCCGAAAGCGCCTTCAAGATGCTCATATTTTTCAAGGCTTTCGCCGTCGATAACAACATCCCAACCCGCACAGCAGGTGTCGGTGCATTTATCGGCGATACAGTTGAATTTCTTATAATAAACGGGATATGTGTTTTTCATAGATTATAGTATTCGGGGCGACCCCGAAAGGCCGCCCGTGGAGATTATCAATAGTCTGTTCCGAAGGGGTCTGCGGGGTCGATGATGTTGCCGAATTCATCGGTTTCGGGCTCGATAATATTGCCGAATTCATCTGTTACGGTTTCTGTTTCAGCGATGTTGACAACAAGGAACACGGTTGTTCCTTCGGCATAAGCCTTTTCGGCAACGGGTGACATTGAAACAACTTCCTGATCTCTGTAAGCAGGGTCTGTTGTTTCTGTTATCTTGCAGACGAAGCCGAGCTCTTCAAGGCGGAGTTTTGCTTCTTCAAGGTCTGAACCCGTAACATCGGGAAGAACGATTTCTTTTTCGCCCTTGCTTACATAAAGGGTAATTTTTGTTCCTGCGGGAACCTTTTCGCCTGCCGCAATGCTCTGGTTTACGATATATCCCGAAGCGAGTTCGGAACTGTAAACATATTCATCAACAAAAACGAAGTTCTTTGTGAAAACGGGGTTTGAAGTAACATCGATATAGAGCCTCTCGGTGAGTTCGGGAACTTCAACAAGCTCGCCCGCCGTTGTGGAAATTGAATTATCCGAAGGGCCGCCTCTGAAGAATATAACATGGTCACGAAGGGGGCCTATAACAAGAATCGCAAAAATCAGAAGTCCCGCAAGGAAGCTGACGAGTGCGGCAATAACAACCGTGCCCGGGCCGCCTTTTCCTTTTTGGGGAGAGGGTGACTTGCGTGCGGGCTGACCTGCGGGAGCGGGTGCTCTCTGAACATTGCCTGAAGGAACTGCGGGTGAAACAGGGCCTTGCTGCTGATACTGACCCGATGCCGCCGATGCTGCGGGGGATGCCGAAAGCTCGGCTCTGAGCTGTTCAACGGTTCTTGTTCTGTCTTCGGGAAGAATCTGAAGAGCGTTTATGAGACCGTTTATAACATAAGCGGGGAGAGCCTCGGCAAATTTGCCGGGCACCATAAGCTTATCGTTTGCCATTCTTTCTTTTGCGCTGATGGGGTCGCTGCCGATAAGAGTGCGGTAAAGCACTGCCGCAAACGAATAGATATCTGTCCATGTTCCCTGACCGCCGTCGAAACCGTATTGTTCGATGGCTGCATAACCGTCAAAAAGCTGGCAGTTGAGATCGCTTCTTGAATTTCTTGCCGCACCGACGCAGAAGCCCGTGATTTTGATTTTTCCGTCAGGGCCGATGATGAGGGTTGAGGGAGAAATTCCTCTGTGGATAATGCCCGTTGAATGAAGCGTGCCGAGGGTTGAAAGAATGGGCATAAGAAGCTGCCTTGCCTTATCCCAGGGGAGGTAGCCCGTTTTACTTCTGAGAAGAAAATCACGAAGCGAAATTCCTTCAAAATGGTCATAGATTGCAAAAGATGTTCCGTGGTCGTTAACAACATTGTTAACGCTTATGAGAGCCGAAAGACCTTTGAGTCTTGCAAGTTTTGTCCAGAGTTCAACAAAGCTCTGGCGAAGCTCAATGAAAACATTCTCACTGCCCCTCATAACCTGAAGGGTGAGATTTGATGTTGTTCTTGTTGTGAAGCTTTCGGGGATGAATTCTCTTATCTTCACAGCTTTTTTCTCGGCAAGGTCCCAGCCTATGTAGGTTGCGCCTTCGCCGTTGTATTCAAGCATTTTGCCGACAAGATAACGGTTTGCGATAACCGTTCTTACAGGGAGATAGGGCGGAATCTGAACAGAATCGGCGTGATACCCGCAATAGGGGCACTGCTTTTTCTCACCTATCTCACGCATGCAGCTCATGCAAAGATTATCCGAACTTATCATTTTTCAGACACTCCTTTTTATAGTAAACCTAAGTAATGATATCAAATTTCATACATTTTGTCAACGAAGGTGACATAATTGTAACTTTTATCGTCAAATTGCTGAAGAATCGAAGGGTGTTTTTGGCAGTAATATTTATGATATATACTTGAAAATAATAAAAAAGATTGATATAATTATTTTAATTAGAGCTCGAAGGGGGCTTTTCAGTGAAAAAAGATATCGGCGTACCCCTTTATCTGTTTCATCAGGGAACAAACGCCAAATCATATGAGTTTCTCGGCGCGCACGAAAACGGCAGCGGAGTATGCTTCAGAGTGTGGGCTCCGAATGCCGAATGGGTAGGCGTTGCTGGCGATTTCAACGGCTGGCAGGCAGAATGCGCTCCGATGGAAAAAATCAGTGTCGGCGTATGGGAATGCACGGTTGAGGGCGTAAAACAGTATGATTCGTATAAATTTCTCATCAGAACCCGTGACGGAAGGTTAATCTATAAGAGCGATCCCTATGCATTTCATACCGAGACAAGACCCGACACCGCTTCAAAATATTATTCCTCGCTCGATTTCAGATGGAGCGATAAGGCATGGCTGA
>JAZLBI010000102.1:0-5587 GCA_045613625.1 Acutalibacteraceae bacterium
CCTTTACAGAAGGCAGCAAGCTTGCAAAAACAGATTTGGGAACTGTTGAAATGAACGGTATTCCCTATTTTCAAAGAAATCAGCTTTATATTCCTGTTGATGACAGTGCAAAGATGTTTGAAATGGAATGGTATCACGCAAAACGAAATAATTTTATAAACTGGAACACCGCAAGCGAAGATAAGCCTCTTTGCAAGCATCCCGAAGAATAAGGAGAAATATATGCTTTATAAGAAAAATTCCGCTCCGTCACTCACCGACGAGCTTTTCAGAAATCCCACAAGCGAATACAGAGGCACACCCTTCTGGGCGTGGAACAGTGACCTTAAAGCAGAAGAGCTCTGCCGTCAGATTGAGGTTTTCAAAAAGATGGGTCTCGGCGGTTTTCATATGCACGTTCGAACAGGTATGTCAACAAACTACCTTTCGGATGAATTTATGTCGCTCATAAAATGCTGCTGCGAAAAAGCAGATAAAGAGCATATGCTCGCCTGGCTTTATGATGAGGACAGATGGCCTTCGGGAGCAGCGGGCGGTCTTGTCACAAAAGACGAAGAATACAGAGCTCGCTGTCTGCTTATGACAACCGAACCTTGTGACAACGAAGAAAAAGAAATTGACTATATTGATTCAAGAGCTGAAGGAAGCAGAAACGGCAAGGGTTGGCTCATAGCCTGCTATGATGTTGTTCTTGACGAAAACGGCTATCTTTCGGATTACAAACAGATCAACGAAAACGATGAAGCAAAAGGCACAAAATGGTATGCATATATAAAAATCCACACCCCCTCTCCCTGGTATAACAATCAGACATATCTCGACACGCTCAACCCAAAGGCGGTCAAGCGTTTTGTTGAAGTTACCCACGAAAGATATAAAGAAACAATCGGCGAACATTTCGGAAATGTTGTGCCCGCAATTTTCACCGATGAGCCGCAGTTTACTCGCAAAAAACTGCTCAGCAACTCAACCGATAAAGACGATATCCTTATGCCGTGGACAGATGATTTTGCAGATACATATAACGCTCAGTACGGCGAAGATATTCTCGCATCGCTTCCCGAAATCTTCTGGGAATTGCCTGACGGAAAAACCTCAGTTATCCGTTATCATTATCACGACCATATTTCAGAACGCTTTGCGCAGGCTTTTGCCGATGTTTGCGGCGAATGGTGCAGAGAAAACGGAATTGCGCTTACGGGACATATGATGGAAGAACCTACCCTTCACAGCCAGACAGCCGCTCTCGGCGATGCAATGCGCTCATACAGAGGTTTTGATTTGCCCGGCATCGATATGCTTTGCGCAAGCTTTGAATTCACAACCGCAAAACAGGCTCAATCCGCTGTTCATCAGTACGGCAGAGAGGGTATGCTCTCCGAACTTTACGGCGTAACGGGCTGGGACTATGATTTCAGAGGCTATAAGCTCCACGGCGACTGGCAGGCTTGCCTCGGTGTCACAATAAGAGTGCCTCATCTTTCGTGGTATGCAATGGGCGGCGAAGCAAAGCGTGACTACCCCGCTTCAATCCATTATCAGTCACCCTGGTGGCAGGAATTCTCATATCTTGAAGACCATTTTGCAAGAGTCAACACCGCAATGACAAGAGGCAAACCCGTTGTTAAAGTTGGCGTTATTCACCCCGTTGAAAGCTTCTGGCTTCATTGGGGACCCAACGATAAAACCGCTCTTGTCCGCGAAAATATGGATGAAAAGTTCAGAAATCTCACCGATTGGCTTCTTAAAGGAAGCATTGATTTCAACTTCATCAGCGAATCGCTCCTTCCCTCTCTTTGCGAAAAAGCAACAGCGCCTCTTAAAGTTGGCGAAATGGAATATGACGCAATCATCGTTCCCGATTGTGAAACGCTCAGAGCAACAACACTTGAACGCCTTGAAGCATTCCGCAATGCGGGCGGCAAGCTGATTTTCCTCGGCGATGCTCCCACTCTTGTTGACGGCATTCCTTGCGATGCAGCAAAAGCGCTTTATGAAAAATCTCTTGTTGTTTCTTACGACAGAGGAAAAATCCTCTCTGCTCTTGACGAAAACAGAACAGTCACTCTTCGCCTTGCAAACGGCAGACTTTCAGATAAATTCATTTATCAGCTTCGCAAAGACGGCAAAAGCCGTTGGCTCTTCATAAGCCGTTGCTGCGAGCCCTATAACAAGGATGTTGTCAGCGAATCAGACCTTCGCATAAGCATCAAAGGCGAGTTTACTCCTTATATCTATGACACAATCAGCGGCGATATTTCACCAGTTGCCTGCGAATATATAAACGGAAACACCGTTGTTTCAAAGGTTATGTATGATTATGACAGCCTTCTTCTTCGCCTTGACGAAGGCAAATCAACATCTTCGGCTGAGAACAAAAAAGAAATCAGTCTTGCCGATGCATCTGTTATGCCCGCACTCGCTCCCTATACTCTTTCGGAGCGCAATGTGTATCTTCTCGATATGGCTGAATTCTCGCTTGACGGCAGTGAATTTATGCCCGAAGAAGAAATTCTTCGCCTTGATAACATATGCAGAGAAAAGCTCGGATTTGTTGAAAGAGGCGGCCATGTTGCTCAGCCCTGGGTGCTTGAGCCCGAGGTTATTGAGCACGCCGTAACTCTTCGATTCAGAATTGAAAGCGAAATTGATTACAGCGGTGCAGAAGTTGCTCTCGAAGATGCAGAGAAAGCAAAAATCATCTTCAACGGCAACGAAATCGCAAATAACATCACAGGCTGGTATACCGATAAAGATATCAAAACCATACCGCTTACAGATATCCGCAAGGGCGAAAATATTCTTGAAATCACTCTCCCCTTCGGCAAACGCACAAACACTGAATGGTGCTATCTTCTCGGCGATTTCGGAGTCAGAGTTACAGGCAGAGATAAAGTTATCACAACTCTTCCCGAAAAACTCGGCTTCGGCTCGATAGTAAGTCAGGGTCTCCCCTTCTACGGCGGAAATATCACCTATCATCTTGAAGCAGAAGGAAGCAACCTTCTTGTTCAGTCAACAAGATACAGGGGCGCTCTCATTTCTGTTGCCGTTGACGGTGAAGAAAAAGGCAAGATTGTTTATCCCCCCTATATTCTTGATGTTGAAGGACTTTCAGAAGGCAAACATAAGATTGATATAACTCTCTTCGGCAACAGATTCAACGCATTCGGCGCAGTTCATCTGACCGACGTCAAACATTCGTGGCACGGCCCCGATGCCTGGAGAAGCAACGAAGAACGCTGGAGCTATGAATATTGTCTTCGTGATGTCGGCATCATTGCAAGACCCGTAATCAGCAACAAATAAAAAGAAAAGACAAGGTGAAATTCACCTTGTCTTTTTTACCATCTGTTTTCAACATATTCGCAGAACGAATACAGATCTTTGATTTCAAGTTTCGTTCCGTCATCAAGAGTAACATCGCCGCTCCAGAGCCCGAAAATCTGATGACAATTCATTCTGCCGACCTTGAAATCAACATCGCTGTGGTTATCAAAGGTCGGTTTGAGGGTCATATTGAATCTGCCGTCTTCAGAAATAATCTTCCATTCATCAAGAAATCTGCCCTTGGGGAATTTTTCAACATCAACCGCACCGATTTTATGAATTTTTCCGTCATAAAAAATGCAGGTCTCAGTTGCATTTTCTTCGTTACCGATTGCCCAGGTTATTTCAAAACCGAAAAGATGTTTTTTGCCTTTTTCATCGGTTATATACTGACTGCCGCTTCCCCAATACCACACCATTTCGTGAACGGTATTGACCCTGCCCCAGTCCATAACACAGAAAGCATTTTCTTTTGAAAATTCATAAACAAAATCGCCGAAAACTATTTTACCTTCGCACGGCATACACATCTGCTTCGTTGTCATAAAATATCGGGTTTCATCCTCATCAAAAGGGAAAACGGTTGTTATGCTTTCAAGCCCTTCGGGTATATCCATAACTATATTCGCTTCAAGCGGCTTGCCCTTGCTTTTGCCCTTATACCACAGAGTTCTTTCTGTTTCTTTTGTGTTGAAATCAAACTCGGTTTTGCCGATTTTATCTTTGAATCGGTTGGGAATATCTCCGTTTGCGGGCGGCACGTGCTTATTCGCGCCAATAAAATACTGAACGTGGTCAAAGATGATTTCACCCGTTTTCAGGTCAACCATTTTCGCACCGACATAGCCGCCGATATTGATATTCGCAAAGCTGAGAAGAATCTCTTTTTCATCAACAATAATGGTGTAAAAATCCCATTCTTTGCGGCTCATTATCCCTTTTTTGACATAATCGCGGTTATATTCAAAAACATTCTTTCTTGCCCAACCCTTTGCAAGCAGCTTGCCGTCAGGCGAAAGAAGCGGAGTTTTTTCGGTATACTCTCTCTGCTCGGATTTTTTGCCCCATTCGCTGAACGGTTTATATGTTCTTTTCATTTCTTCGCTCATAATATTCACCTCATTCTGAAAATATTATAAATGATTTTCGGTTGTTTTACAATACTCAAAAACCGCCCCGTCATCAACGGAGCGGTTTTGATTTTATTTGATTGCTTTGAATGCCTGAGGGATTACTTTTGTGAGCCCGAAAAGCTTCTTGAAGAAAGCAATCAGCTTATCAAAGAAACCTGCCTTTGAGGTCATCATCTGCTCATCGGAGCTTACTGCATTACCCTGAGCATCATAAACCGTTGCGGTGAAGGTTGTGTCACCCTTTGAACTCGGCGTAATCTTGCAGGTTGTTCCGTCTGCAGAAACTTCCATATCAAAATTGCTGTTTGATGATGTCCATTCGATATAAGTACCACCTGGAAGCACACCGCCAATATCGGCATGAAGAATAATAGAATCTCCATAGCGTATTGTTGTCATTGAAGGCGTACGAATATTCAACGGGGAGTTTATAATTTTTGTTTCTGTTCCGTTGCCGAAATCGCCGATAATCATAGTTGTACAAAGTGGGTTATTTGCTTTGGACTCAAACAAAGTATTCACATTTCCGTTTGAATCCGCCGTTAGGCAGTCAATATAATATAAACTTTCTTCTGTCAATACAGCAGGAATATTGCAACCATAAACATGAAGAATTATATACTTGTTACCCTTTACGTATCCACTCAAATATTGATTATTCTCCAATGAATTTTTACGTTCCGCTTTTATAGAATTCTTTTGAGAATATGCTATATCGTTACTTGCTTTGCTGACAGAATAATTAAAATGTATGGTCGCATTCAGTAAATCCTCATTATATTCATTAATCAATACATTATTCCACTGTGCTTCTGTTCCTGTATAATAAACATCGGATAAATTGTCACACCACCTGAATGCCCAATTATCTATTGTTTTTATACTCTTTGGAATAATTACCGTGGAAAGGTTACTGCATCCTGAAAAAGTACTGCGATTAATTTCTGTAACACCCTCAGGTATGGTGATGTTTTTTATTTTTCTACATTCCGCAAATGCTGAATCTCCAATATATGTTACAGATGCTGGTAAATTAACAACTTCAAGATTATGGCAATTATAAAAGGCATCTTCGCCTATATTTGTGACGCTTTCGGGAATTTTTACACTTTTTAAATTATTAC
>JAZLBI010000103.1:0-53383 GCA_045613625.1 Acutalibacteraceae bacterium
TCTTCCATAAATGAAACGCCTTTGCCCTTTACGCTGTTTGCGATAATTGCCGAAGGCTTACCTTTGAATTCAGCCGCAGCATTGAAAGCTGCATCGATTTCATCAAAGCTGTGAGCGCTTATTTCAATAACATTCCAGCCAAAAGCTCTGAATTTTTCAGCAATGGGATACGGCGAGTTAACTTCTGAAATCTTGCCGTCAATCTGCAGTCCGTTATTATCAACAACAGCAACAAGATTATCAAGCCCCTTTGCGGAAGCAAACATTGCAGCTTCCCATACCTGACCTTCCTGAATTTCACCGTCACCAAGAATGGTATAAACTCTGTTTGTTTTGCCATCAAGCTTTGAAGCAAGAGCCATACCGCAAGCAGTTGAGATGCCCTGACCGAGAGAACCGGTGCACATATCAACACCCGCTGTATATTTCATGCTCGGATGGCCCTGAAGCATCGAATCGCTCTTTCTGAGTGTTTTGAGTTGGTCAACAGGGAAAAATCCTCTGTGAGCAAGCACAGAATAAAGAGCAGGAGCTGCGTGACCCTTAGAGAGAACAAATCTGTCTCTGTCTTCCATCTGAGGATTCTGAGGATCAATATTCATATGGTGAAAATAAAGATAGGTTACAATATCAACACACGAAAGCGAACCGCCGGGATGACCTGATTTAGCATTGAAGACTCCTTCAATAATACCCATTCTCGCTTTACAAGCCTTGATTTTTAACTGTTTTCTGATAACTGCATCCATTGCAGCCACCTCCTGTTTTGATTTGATTTTAAGCTTTGAAATCAATCTTCAAGAGCTTCAATATATTCAAGGAAATCTGCTACGGCACCTTTATTGCAATGGCACGAAACAAATTGAGAAACTTCTTTCAATTCCTTCGGAGCCTGACCGCAACAAGCAGGAACACCAACGGTTTTAAGCATATCGAAATCATTGAAATAATCGCCGATAGCTCCCGTGTGAGCAGGTTCAATACCAATTATTTCTGCAAGTTTTAGCACTGCAGTTCCTTTGTGTGTATTTTTTGCAAGCAATTCAAAGCTCGCAATCGAGGACGACATAAGAGTTAAATCAGGGTCATCCATACACTCAAAATGATTCTTGACCTTTGAAATTGTAAACGGAACGCCCGAGAATATAACCTTACCCCAATTTTCTTTCGGAACATCATCAATATTTCTGATATGTTTATGAAGAAGGTTGTCAGCTGAAACAAAAAGCTTACCGAACCATCCGCTGCCCGTTATATAAATTATATCCTTTGCAACAACAATAACATCAACAGAAGGGAATTTTTTTGCAGCTTCAACAGCAAGATTCATCCCCTCTTCACTCATTGCACTGAAATATATCATTTCATTTTTCTGAAAATCATACAATCCCGCACCGTTCATAACAACGGCGGGTGTGCCATCAATGGGAAGGCGTTTGAAATGCTTTTCCATTGACTGAGGATTTCTGCCGGATGCAAGAGTGAATCTTCCGCCCATATCAACAAATTTTCTTATAGCCTGCTCATTTCTTTTTGGAAGCTTTCGGAGTTTGTTGTTAAGTGTGCCGTCAATATCGGAAGCAATAAGCCATTGGGAAAGAGACTTTTTATTATTCATTATCTGTTAATTCTCCTGAGAAATTCTGTGAAATATTGAGGAAGCGGAGCTTCAACAATAATATGTTTACCGGAAGACGGGTGAACAAAGCCCAAAAGACCCGCGTGAAGGCATTGCCCGTTCAACGATGATACTCCGTTTTTAGGGCCGTATACAGGGTCGCCGGCAACAGGATGACCTATATGAGACATATGAACCCTTATCTGATGCGTTCTGCCCGTTTCAAGCTTAAGTCTGATAAACGAAAAATCTTTATACTCTTCGAGAACCTCATAATGAGTAACCGCATTTTTTGAGTTCTGCTGCGTAACACACATCTTTTTTCTGTCGTTAGGATTTCTGCCTATCGGCAAATCGATAACGCCCTTGGAATCTTTAAGTTTACCGTGTATAACCGCTCTGTATTCTCTGTCCAGAGAATGAACACTGATTTGTTCAGACAAAGAAACATGAGCTGAGTCTTTTTTGGCAACAAGAAGAAGACCGCTTGTATCTTTATCGATTCTGTGAACTATTCCGGGCCTTATTATACCGTTAATACCCGATAAATTGCCTTTGCAATGCCATAAAAGAGCATTTACAAGAGTTGAATCATAATTTCCCGGAGCGGGATGAACAACCATTCCTCTTGGTTTATTAACAACAAGAAGGTCATCATCTTCATACATGATTTCAAGAGGAATATTTTGTGGCTCAAGCGATAATTCTTTGGGCTCAGGCACGATAAATTCAACCTTGTCGCCGATTTTTGGTTTAAAACTTTTTGAAACAGCTTTGTTTTTACAATAAACAAGACTGTCGTTAAACAAATTCTGAATAAAAGATCGGGAATAACCGCTCAGAACAGACGAAAGAATTTTATCAAGTCTGTCCCCTGATGAATCTTCATCAATTATAATCTGCACCGGCTCGTTATATTCGATAGAATTTATCTTTTCAATCATTATTTCTCTGACCTTGTCTTTCTGTCACGAATAATTTCATAAATCTGATAAGCGATAATCAACAATGCACCAACGGTTATACAACAATCAGCAAAATTGAAAACCGCAAAGTTAACGAAAAGAGGTTCAATAAAATCAACAACAAAACCGTTTGCAATTCTGTCTATAACATTTCCCAATCCGCCTGCAATAACAAGCATCAGGCAAATGTTCATAAAATTTGATTTGATTCTTTTGCTGAGAAGCATTATCAGGCAAGCTGCAAGAATTATAACGGTTGCAACAGTCAGAATAACAGTGTTATCAGAGAAAGAACTGAATGCAGCCCCTGTATTCTCAACATATCTGAACTGGAACAAGCCGAAAAGAAATTCCTTCGGACCGTTAACCTTTACCGTTGAAACAGCAATATATTTTGTTAGCTGATCAACACCGGTCAATAATATAATTACTGCAAGAGATATTGCCTGAAACATAAAAACCTCTCAATCAATTATTCATCAAACATTGAGTCAAAAAGTGATGTTATATCATCATCATCTTCATCTTCTTCGGGATCATCAAGACCGAGTAAATCAAGATCAATTTTGAAACCATCAAAAGCTTCTTCTTCGTCTGCCGTTTCATCCTCCGAAGCCTCAATTACTTCTGCTTCTTCTGAATTTTCTGCAGGTTCTTCAACCGAAACAACAAGATCATCAAGGTTTTCGGGAATTGAATCGGTATCAATATTTTCTAAATCGATATCATCGATAAGGCTGAAAATATCATCAAAATTATCTGAATCATCGATTTCTTCTTCAACTTCAGATTCAGGAGCAACAAATTCAGGTTCGATTTCTGCAGAAATTTCTTCAGCTACATCATCCTGCTCGGGAATTTCAACATACTCAACTTCTTCATCTGCATTTTCAATAGCAGCAATCTCTTCGTCAAGCTCTGCAAAAATTTCATCTGAATCAACTTTTATTTCTTCAGCATCAACATCTTCAATTTCTTTTTCTTCTGCCTCAACAGCACTCTCATAAGCAAGAGGAACCGCAATTGTTTCGGGAATTGACTCTGCAAGAACAAGTTGCTCGTTGCAAATTGAGATTACGGTTGCCTTATATTCTGCAAATGCATTCTGGATGCGCTCAAGCTCAGCGGTATAGAAATCATACGCAGCCTTGCTTGAACCAACAATTTTATTTGCTTCATCCTCTGCGTCAGAAATTATGCAAGCGGCTTTTTCTTTGGCTGATGCAACAGCAGCATCGCTTTCATTCTGAGCTCTTTCAGTGAGAGTTGCAACTGCATTTTTGGCGTTTTCAACAATTTCCTTTGCCTGCTCTTTTGCTTCTTCAATAGCCTTTGTTGACTGTCTGTTTGCACCGTCAACAATAAGCTGTGCTCTTGTTTCAGCGTCGCCGATAAGAGTTTCTGATTTAATTGTTGCATTCTTGTTTATGGTTTCAGCCATTCTGTGAGCATCGAGAAGAGAAAGCTTGATTGCTTCTTCATCGTTGCGATAGCTTTCAATTTTGTCTGCAAGAATGCTGATTTTCTTTATAAGCTCTGTTTTTTCATTGTTAAGCGCGTCATATGATTGGGCAACAACTCTGAGGAAAGCATCAACCTCTTCTGCGTTATATGTACCCTTGCTTACGGGTGTAAATTTAGCGTTAAGAATCTGTTCTGTTTTAAGCATTACATTCACCTGTCTCTTTCACAATGATATTATTACTGCTGGCCTGCGCCCATTCCGCTGAGCTCATCAAGAAGCTCACCTGAAACAGGAACATTATAAGGAGTGATAATATAAGCTCTGCCTGCAACCTTTTTGAAATCTCCGTGGTTTGCATATGCAACACCATAAAGGAAATCGATAATTCTCTGCGAAACATCATTCGGGCAGGTTTCGAGGTTGAGAATTACAATTCTCTTTTCGTTAAGGATATCGGCAACCTCACCAACTTCCTCAAATCTGTCAATCTTCTGAAAAACAACATGGGGTTTGGGTTGACCGGCGTTCTGCTTCTGAGAGTTGATATTAACAACATTGTTCGAAGCGTTTGTTGTTCTTTCTGTTCTTGCCTGCTGAGGCTGACGCATTACAGAAGCCTGAGGTGCGGGTGAATAATCAAAATCATCCTCATAAGCGTTATCGGCACCGTCAATATAATCGTCATCCGATACATTGATAAATTGTTTAAGCTTGTCTTTGAAACCCATTTGGTTTTCCTCCTTCATTATCTGTAAATCCTTGCTCCGAATATTGCAGAACCAACTCTGACAAGATTCGCGCCTTCGAGTATTGCTTCTTTATAATCTCCCGACATTCCCATCGAGAGAACATTCATATTTATATTATCTATTTTTTTTGCTCCGATGTCAATAAATATACGATGCATATTTGAAAAAATTGACCGAATTTCTGCTTCTTTTTCGCAAATCGGAGCAACACACATCAAACCGTTGATAATTATGCCGTCAATTTCCGATATTTCACAGGCTTTATCAAAAAGCTCATCGTGAGAAAATCCGAATTTACTTTCTTCATTGCCGGCATTAACTTCAAGAAGAATATTTGTTTTTATTCCGGCTTCAATTGATCTTTTTCCGATTTCTTTTGCAATTGAAACAGAGTCAACAGACTGAATTGTATCAACATGGCCAACAATTTTCTTAACCTTATTTGACTGAAGATGACCTATGAGATGCGCTTTACAGCAATCAAGTTTCAACTCATTTTCTTTAAGCAAAAGTTCCTGAACTTTGTTTTCGCCTATAAGATTAATTCCGCAATCAATGGCATGATTGATAAACTTGCTTTCAACGGTTTTGGTAACCGCCATAAAACTTATATCTGCCGGATTTCTGCCTGATTTAACAGCGGCCTCGGCAATATCGCTGTTTATAATCTTCAGATTTTCTTCAATTGCAGAAAAGCGTTCGTTATCCGATAACCATTCCATCTTTTAACTCCTTTCCGGAAATAATAACATCATCATAAAGCTTTGCATGAGTGTATGGAAGCTTAACACCTTCGTTTTCAGAAGGTTTCACGGCGATAACAAATGAATCCTCAGAATAAATGATATTAAGGCTTCTGAAATTTACTACGTTTCCTCTTCTGACATATACACCCGAATTTCCTTCTTCGTCAAGGCGAACGGCATCTCTGCTGACCTTAAGACCCGTATAATCGTTAATAACAATTTTACCGTCAACAATTCGAAGACCTGTCAGATTATCATTCATAAGGTTACATCGAAAAACAATCAAAGATTTTTTTGAATCAACAGCCTTAACGGAATGAATATATGTTGAAACTGTATCTTCACCCGAATCATTGAAAATAAGATCAACGGATTTTTTATCTGCAATTTCCGAAACAGCAGCGGAATCTATAACAGTTGCAACATACCAGTTATAACCGTCAATGATTTTTCCTATTGAACCCGAAGGTTCGTCCGCTTTCTTTGCATCAAATGCATCATCAAGCTTTTCTTTGGTCAGAGAATCAATATCGGCAGATGTGAGAACATTTTCAAAACCGTCAACTTTGCTTACATAATATCCCGCTGATTCAGCAGTTATTATTTCGCTTGGAGAAGAATTTGAATTAAGCACAGAAATTTCACTCTGAAGTTCCGCTATCTGAGCCGAACAGTCTACATCCTTATTAAGAGATATCTGCTTTCTTGAAAGCTTTTCGGCAAAAGAAAGCTTTGTTGACGAAAGATCTGAATAATCGTTGTTATATGCAGCATCAAGCATCAAAATGAAATCATTGCCGATTTCACTGTTGAGTTTATTGACATCAACATTATCATATTTAAGCTGAGTTGATATTTTTTTATAAGACTCAAGTTTCTGAGAGAGCGATTTGGAGTTCACATAATTTTCAGCAGATGATTCAGACGGAAATATCGCCGCAATCGTGCTCCCCTTGCTGACTCGTTCTCCATTTTCGGCAAGCGGCACCGTAACACCGGAGCTGTTTACTGTAAGCAATGTTTCATCACGGATAACATACATTTTTGCATCAATTGTTTCAAGAACGGTTTGTTCATATATCGTTTCGGTTGAATATGTACGGCTTGTTAAACTGTACATTTCAGCAGCAAAATATATAACTATAAAGACCGCAGCTGCTGCTGCAAGAATTTTCAGAAGTTTATCATTACCCTTCAAATATGCCGCTCCTTTCTATAATATCGCAAACAGCATCAACAAGCTCTTCGCTGCTTGCGTAATCATCAATATAAACAAATTTTATATTTTCATATCTGCGAAACCATGTTAACTGCCTTTTGGCATACCTTCTTGTTTGCATTTTAAGATTATCAATACATTCAGTGAGGCTTTTCTCACCTTTAAAATAAGGATCAAGCTCTTTATAGCCGATAGCCTGTTTTGCTGTTCTGCCAAGCGGAGAATCAAAAAAAGCTTTTGCTTCTTCAAGCAAACCCGTTTCAAGCATTATATCAACTCTTCGGTTTATTCTGTCATAAAGAACCTGCCTGTTTCTTGCGTCAAGGCAAATTGTAACAGTATTGAACGGAGTTGAATTCAGCCTTGACTGCTCATTCTGAATTGTTTTTGTTTTTCCTGTTGTATGATTAATTTCAAGCGCTCTGATAATTCTTCCGAGATTGTTTATATGAAGCTTTGATGCTGCATCAGGGTCAACCGCTGCAAGCTCATCAAGAAGCACCTGAGCGCCCTCATTCTCTGCTCTTTTTTTGAGATATTCCCGATATTCAAAATCGGTTTCTTCGGGTAAAAACTCGATATTTTCAGTAAGAGATGTATAATACAGCCCGGTACCGCCAACAAGAACAGCATATTTATTTTTATCTGTAATATTATTTATTGCTTTTTTTGCCATTTCGCAATATTTTGCAACGCTGAAAGACTCATCGGGATTCAAAAAACCGATAAGATGATGAGGAATGCCGCTCATTTCCTCCGAAGTTGGTTTTGCTGTTGCAATATCCATCCCTTTATAAATCTGCATCGAATCGCACGAAACAGCTTCTGCTCCGTATCTTTTGCACACCTCAACGGCAAGCGATGTTTTGCCCGATGCAGTAGGGCCGACAATGGCTATTAACGGTATTTTAGACTCTGCCAAAATTCTTCTCCAGCTCTCTTTTTGTCATTTCAATAAGTACGGGTCTTCCGTGCGGACAGTATCTGATATCGGGCATTGAAAGAAGCTGCTTTGAAAATCTTTCCATTTCAAGACGTGATGTGAAATTTCCCGCTTTGATTGCGCTTCTGCATGCAACGGAATGAAAAATCCAATCAAGTTTTTCAAACATAACATCCTGCTTCTTTTCAACAAAACGGCCCGCTATTTCACAAATAACATCCTGAACATCATCTGCCGATATTTCCATAGGGCATTCTCTGACAATAACACATCCGTTACCGAAATCCTCGGCATCAAAGCCCGCGCTGTTGATAAGTTCAATATTTTCAAGCACAGCGGAATATTCCTCTTTTGAAAGTGTAACAGTAACGGGAAGCAATAAAATCTGAGGGGTTCTTTCAGAATTTTCGCGTTTTAATTTTTCATAAATAATCCGTTCATGTGCGGCATGCTTATCGATAATAACCATTTTGCCTTTATATTCGCAGATTATATATGTTTTGAACGCTTCACCCACAAGATGAAAATCTTCTTCATCAAAAATATTTTTCTCTTCGGTGAAAACAACTTCAGGCTCTGAATGAATTATCTCCGGAACACTTTTCAAAAGAACTTCTTCTGTTTTCTCGTCATTTTCAGCAATATCCGAAGGTGCACTTGCAATTACAATCGGGCTCGGTGTTTCTTTAACAAAATCAACCTTAACAGGTTCAACAAAGTTGATTTTAACTGCAGGTGCATCATTAACGTTTTCTTTCGGAGCGCTTTTGGGGATATGCTGCCAGAAATCACGAACAGGTTCAGGCTTCTGAACAATTTTTATCTGTTCGGCGGATTTTTCGGAGGCTTTATAATAATCGGTGACAATTTCTTTTACTTGCTTTGGAGAATCGCCTTTTGCAAGCGCATTTTTGCAAGCAAAGAAAACAGCATTAAATATAATTCTTTCATCAGAAAATCTGACTTCTGTTTTTGCGGGATGAACATTAACATCAACAAGTGTTGGATTGATTTTGATATTCAAAACACAAGAAGGGAATTTTCCGACCATAACGGAATTCTTATATCCTTCGCTGAGCGCAGCGCTTCCTGTACCCGTTTTGATTAAACGGTTGTTAAGAAAGAAAAATTGCATATTTCGGTTCGGTCTTGCTGCTGAAGGTTTAGAAATATATCCGTTAACTTCAACACCCTGAGCCGAATATTCAGCATAAATCATATCTGATGAAAAATCCTTACCGAAAACTTCACGGATACAAGTGAGCAAATCGCCGTTTCCGCTTGTTATAAGCACCTGTTTTCCTTCTCGAATGAATCTGAACGAAACCTCAGGATGTGAAAGCGCAATACGGTCAACAACAGCTGCAACAGCGTTTGCTTCCGTAACATCTTTTTTCAGAAATTTCATTCTTGCAGGCGTTTTGTAAAACAAATCCCTGACCATAATTGTTGTTCCGTCAGGACAACCTGCATCATCAAGTGAAATTTCTTCGCCGCTTTCGATAACATATCTCGTGCCGATTTCATCATCGGCAGTTTTAGTCATAATCTCAACTCTTGCAACAGCGCTGACGCTCGCAAGCGCTTCACCTCTGAAACCGAGAGTTAAAATGCTTTCAAGGTCTTCGCTTGAGGTGATTTTGCTTGTTGCGTGGCTGACAAATGCATTGCGGATATCTTCTCTTGAAATTCCGCATCCGTTATCGGTAATTCTGATATATGAAATACCGCCGTTTTTGATTTCAACAGTTATATTATCTGCTCCGGCATCAATTGAATTTTCAAGAAGCTCCTTAACAACCGAAGCGGGGCGTTCAACAACCTCACCTGCAGCAATAAGCTCTGCAAGCTGTTTGGGAAGAACATTGATTTTCGGCATATCGGGAAGCCTCCTTTTTTATCAGTTATTGTTTGCTTGCTTCACAAAATCATAAAGCACGCTCATCGCCTCAATAGGCGTAAGAGTATTTACATCAAGCTTTTTAAGCTTTTCAACTATGTCATTTGCATTTGATGAACCGAACGACATCTGCATATCGTTTTCGGTATTCTCAAATCTCTGAACGGGAGCTCTGAGACCTTCGCCTTCAAGCTCTTTAAGAACAACCTTTGCTCTTTCTACAACACTGTTGGGAACACCCGCAAGCTTTGCAACCTCAATACCGTAACTGCCGTCTGCACAGCCTGATATAATTCTGCGAAGGAAGGTTATATCGTCTCCCCTCTTCTTAACAGCAATGTTATAGTTCTTCACGCCCTGAACGCTTGTTTCAAGCTCGGTAAGCACGTGATAATGCGTTGCAAAAAGTGTTTTTGCTCCGAGCCTGCGTTTATCAGCTGAATATTCAAGAACCGCTCTTGCAATACTCATACCGTCAAACGTTGATGTTCCTCTGCCGATTTCATCAAATATAATCAGGCTTTTGGATGTTGCATTTTTAAGAATATCGGCAACCTCGGTCATTTCAACCATAAATGTTGATGACCCGGATGCAAGGTCATCCGATGCACCTATTCGAGTGTATATACCGTCAACAACACAAAGTTCTGCTGAAATTGCGGGAACAAAACTGCCCGCCTGCGCCATAAGACAAATCAATGCAACCTGACGCATATATGTTGATTTACCGGCCATATTCGGTCCTGTAATAATTGCACAGCGGTTATCTGCACAATCAAGAACGGTATCGTTAGGAACAAACGGAAAATCTATCATCTTTTCAACAACAGGATGTCTGCCGTTTGTTACTGAAATTCTGTCACCCGCATTCATTGCAGGGCAACAGTAGTTGTTTTCGGATGCAACTCTCGAGAACGAACAAATTGTATCGAGTGCCGCAACCGCAGAAGCTGTTTTCTGAATCTCATAAAGTTTTTCAGCAGCTTTTTTTCTTACGGAATCAAATATTTCATATTCAAGCTTAACAATTCTCTCCTGAGCACCGAGAACTTTTGATTCAAGTTCTTTAAGCTCCTGAGTAATGAATCTTTCGCAGTTTGTGAGAGTCTGCTTACGGATATAATCTTCGGGAACAAGTTCTTTGTATGAGTTTGAAACTTCAATATAATAACCGAAAACACGGTTATAACCTATTTTGAGTTTCTTGATGCCCGTTCTCTCCTGCTCGCGAAGCTGGATATCGGCAATATAGCCCTTTCCGTTATTAACAATATCGCGAAGAGAATCAAGCTCTTCATTGAAGCCGTCTTTTATCATTCCGCCTTCTCGAACCGAAAACGGAGGCTCTTCAACAATAGCGTTGTCAATTATCTCTGCAAGTTCATCAAGGGTCAGAATTTCATTATTGAGTTCCGAAATCATTGCACTGTTGCAGGAAGAAATAAGCGCTTTAATTGTCGGAAGTCTGTTAAGAGTTGAAGAAAGAGCTCTGAGCTCTCTTGCGTTAGCTGTTGAATAAGCAATTCGAGTTATAAGTCTTTCGATATCCTGACAACCCGTTAAAACATCAATTATATCATCCCTCAAAGAAGGATTATCAACAAGTTCTTCAACCGCATTATGTCTTTTGGTTATTTTTGCGATATTAAGAAGAGGCTGTTCAAGCCAGCTTCTGAGCATACGCTTGCCCATTGATGTTTTTGTTTTATCAAGCACCCAGAGAAGAGAGCCTCTCTTTTCTCTGTTTCTCATAGTTTCCGTAATTTCAAGATTACGAAGTGTTGAAACATCAAGGCGCATAAAGCTGCTGTCGCCGTAAAAATCGATATTCTTTATGTTTTCAAGCTCTGATTTCTGAACTTCTCTCAGATAATCCATTGATGCACCTAATGCGCAAACAGCCGCATCAGCATTATCAAGTGAAATTTCGGATAATGAAGAAATCTTAAAATGCTTTAAAAGCGTTGCGGAAGCTTTTGAAAGGTCAAAGCAATCATCATCAAGCAAATCACAGGAAGAACGAAGTCTTGTTTTCACAAAATCCGTCACCTGAGTAAGCTGAAGCATATCGCTGTTGATTATAATCTCACTCGGATTGAATCTTCCGAGTTCATTGATAATTCTGCGATGTGAATTCTTTCTTTCAAACTGTGTTGCGTGAACACTGCCTGTGGAAATATCTGCAAAGCAAAGTCCGACATCATTTTTTGTGACACAAACGCAGGCGAGAAAGTTGTTTTTTCCTTCATCAAGCATTGTGCTTTCAATAACAGTGCCCGGAGTGAGAACTCTTGTTACATCACGCTTTACGATTCCTTTTGCGAGAGCGGGGTCTTCAAGCTGTTCACATATTGCAACTTTATATCCTTTTGCAACAAGGCGAGCAATATATGAATCTGCGCTGTGAAAAGGAACTCCGCACATAGGCGCTCTTTCTTCCTGACCGCAATCTCTGCCCGTAAGCACAAGGTCAAGCTCAGCCGAAACCTTCTTTGCATCTTCAAAGAACATTTCGTAAAAATCGCCGAGACGGAACATCAGAATCGTATCCGGATAATTTTCCTTAATCTGAAAATACTGTTTCATCATTGGGGTAAGCTCTGCCATGAATTTACCATACCTTTCAAAAATTCCCGAGGGGCTGCTCAAGGCAGCCCCTTATAAATTTGAAGTTTAGTGACAGCCGCTGCATGAGCTGCATTCGCCGCCGCAATTGTGCTCCTGCTTGGGTTCGCAGGTTGCGGGATCTTCGCCCTGAAGGCAAAGAGCAAAAATGCTGTTGATATACTGCATAAGAGCATCGATTTCTGCTCTTGCAGCCTCATAAGCCTGCATATTGGGATTAGCCATAATCTGTGTATAGATTTCGCCGAACTCCTTGTCATATGCTTCAAGCTTCTGCTCGTTCTTATCTTCTTTTGCAGCTTCGTGCTGGAATGACATCTGAACAAGCTGAATTCTTGCGATGAGCTCATTGAGAGCTGCATCTTCTTCGTTAGCTTTCTGTGCTTCCATAAGCTTTGTGTAACGCTCATCCTGCTGAAGGAGTGCGCCAAGCTCTCTTGCTTTTGCAATTACGTCCATTTTTGTTTCTCCTAACTGTGATAAAAAATTATAATAATACGCCGAAGCGTCATATTAACTTATTGAAGTTCTCCTCTTAAAATCCATGTAAGCGATTCAGTAACTTTCACATCACGGAATGAACCGATAACCGATTCATCCGCAGGAAATTCAATAATAATATTCCCCTGTGTTCTTCCCTCTATCAATCCGCCCTTGCTGACGCTTTCACAAAGAACACGGTATGTTTTTCCAACCATTGATGCTGTGCGTTCAGCAGCGATTTTCTCCTGCGCATCAAGAAGTTCTCTGAACCATTTTCCTTTTTCTTCTCTCGAAACGGGATCGGGCATTTTTGATGCAACCGTGCCTTCTCTTGAAGAAAAGATGAAAGTATACATCGATGTGAACTCAGCTTCTTCAACGAGCGAAACTGTTTCAAGGAATTCATCGTAAGTTTCCCCGGGGAAACCGACAATAACATCGCTTGTTACCGAAAGCTCAGGCATAACTGAATATGCATAATTGAGCAGTTCAAGATATTTTTCACGGGTATATCTTCTGTTCATCGCATCAAGAACTCTGTTGGTTCCGCTTTGAAACGGAAGATGAAGATGCTTTGCAACCTTTTTACATGATGCCATTGTATCAAGCAATTCATATGTGCAATCCTTGGGATGGGAAGTCATAAAGCGGATAATAAAGTCACCGTCAATTGCATTGAGTCTTCTGAGAAGCTCTGAAAAATTGCAACCGAAATCAGGATTTTTGCCATATGAATTAACATTCTGCCCGAGAAGAGTTATCTCTTTATATCCCTGTGCAACAAGCTGTTTCGCTTCTTCAACAATCATTTCGGGATCTCTGCTTCTCTCGCGCCCTCTGACATACGGAACAATGCAATAACTGCAGAAATTGTTGCATCCGTACATTACGGGAAGCCAAGCTTTGAAGGTGCTGTCACGGTGAACAGGAAGTTCCTCGGAAATAACACCGTCAACATCGGGAAGTTCAAACACTTTTTTGCCTTTCGCAAGAGTTGTGTAAAGAAATTCGGGTAATTTATGAATAACATGAGTTCCGAAAACAACATCAACAAACGGATAGCTTGTCTTTATTTTTTTTGCTATATGCTCCTGCTGCATCATACATCCGCAAAGAAGAATTTTCATATCCTTATTGGCTGTTTTCATAGCTTTAAGAGCACCTACGTTGCCGAAAACCCTGTCCTCTGCGTGTTCACGGATTGCACAAGTATTATACAAAACCAGATCAGCTTGAGAAATTTCCGAAGTAAGTTCATAACCCATCTCTTCGAGCATTCCTTCAAGTCGCTCGCCGTCTGAAACGTTCCCCTGACATCCGTATGTATGAACAAAAGCCTTCGGTGAATTCTCAAAACGGGTTTCAACAAGTGTTCTGACAAGCTGCATATATTCTTTTTGTTTTTTTATTTCTTCCGCAGGAACGGAAACCGATTTTTTATCTGAAATTGCCGACAAGCCGAATTCCTCCATATTGAGCATATATTTGTTATTATATAATAAAAGGCAGGATTATTCAAGTGTTAATTGAACAATCCTGCACTTATTTTTAAAAATTTACTTTTTATTCATCAAACAAACTCTCGGCAAGAGCAAAATTCTCGCTTCTGCGTTTGATTTCTTCGTTTTCATTAACTTCATAAAAGCCGTTTTCGGTTTCGCGGATTACACTTCCTTCGCAGTAACTTCCGATAATCTGATCGGTTGAAAGAAGAAGAATCTCTTCTTCATCGCCAATGCAAAAAGCAACTTCTTCTTCGATTCTGTCAATACTGTAGAACACTCAGATCACCTCACTGATTTTCATAGTTAACAGTTATATTTTCGCCGTCACTTTCAAGCACTATGCTGCCGCAGATATCAGTTCTGTATATTTCTGATGTGTGCTTCTGAATTCTCTTAAGCGCCTCTTTATGCGGATGACCGTAATCATTATCCGCTCCGCAAGAAATGATGCACATTTCAGGAGTCATTGCTTCAAGAAACGCTTTGCATGACGAAGTTTTTGAGCCGTGATGACCCGCTTTGTATACATCGCAATCAAGATTTGCTCCGGTTTCAAGAATCTCTTTCTCTTCGTCAGATTCAGCATCACCCGTGATTATAAACGAGTTTTCACCATAGGTTATTTTTGTTACAACCGACATACTGTTTATATCATCGGCATCATTTGAAACAGGCCCTAAAATTTCAAAAACAGCACTGCCGAGATTATACGATGCACCAACTTTTGAAGCTATTATTTTTGAATCAGATTTCTGCAAAGCTTCAAGAAATGCTTTATATGTACTGTTTGTGGGGGTCTGTTTTTCGGTTAATCTTGGCATAATTATATTATCTGCCTTGAACTCATCAAGCACCTCGGGAATGCCGCCGATATGATCTGAATGCTGATGAGTAACAATGATATAATCAAGTTTATCAATGTTATTTGAATGAAGATAATTGATAACATCTGCTTCGTGACCGTTCTCAGCTGCATCAATGAGAAGCGTTTTTCCGTCGCACTCAACAAGAGTGCTGTCACCCTGACCAACATCAATATAATGAACTTTAAATAAACTTTCTGCTTCAGCAACAACAGATGTATCATCAGAAGGCGCTTCATCCTTGCCGAAACCGCCTATACCGAACGCGGAACAAATCGCAACAATCAGTATAATTATAAAATAAATAAATTTTTTACTTGATTTTCTTTTTCTTGCTGACATTTTTATTTCTCCTTTCTGCGCCGGATGAATTTGTTTGCTTTTTGGGCATTACAAGGCATTTTTCTCCGTAACCGATAAGCTCGTGTCTGCCAGCTTTTTTCAATGCTTCACGAACAAGGTCGGCGTTTTTAGGGTTGAAATATTGCAGCAAAGCCCTCTGCATTGCTTTTTCATGAGGATCTTTTGCAACATACACCTCTTTCATTGTGTACGGATCAATCCCTGTATAGAACATACATGTTGAAACCGTTCCTGGGGTCGGATAAAAATCCTGAACCTGCTCGGGTCGTATCCCTATTTTCTTAAGGAAAAGAGCAAGTTCAACAGCCTCTTTCAGTGTGCTTCCCGGATGAGAAGACATTAAATACGGCACAAGATACTGTTCTTTCCCCTCTTTATGAGAATATCTGAAATAACGCTTCGAAAACTCAAGATATGCTTCGATATGAGGTTTGCCCATTTTATCAAGAACCGCCGCAGAACAATGCTCGGGAGCAACCTTAAGCTGACCGCTGACATGATGGGCAACAAGTTCTTTGAAGAATGCATCGTTTTTATCTGCAAGCATATAATCATATCTGATGCCCGAACGGATAAATACTTTTTTAACCTTGGGAAGTTCCCTGACAGTGCGTAAAATATCAAGATATTCTTCATGGTTAGATTTAAGATTGGGGCAAATTGAAGGCGCAAGACATTTCTTGCCTTTGCACAGCCCCCTTTGCTCCTGACCGCTGCACGAAGGATGACGGAAATTAGCGGTAGGTCCGCCTATATCATGAATATATCCCTTGAAATCGGGAAGTTGAGTCAGAATTTTTGCTTCATTAACAATCGATTCCTTGCTTCTTGTTGTTATATATCTGCCCTGATGAAAAGCAAGAGAGCAGAAATTACATCCACCAAAACAACCTCTGTTGTGAGCAATTGAAAAGCGAACTTCTTCAATTCCCGGAACTCCGCCTTCAGCTTCATACATAGGATGATATGTGCGCATAAAAGGCAATGCATAAACCGCATCAAGTTCCTCCTGAGAAAGAGGAAGTGCGGGCTGATTCTGAACGAGCATTCTGTTTCCGTGGCGCTGTCTGACAGCTTTTCCCCTGAAAAAATCCTGCTCATCCTGCTGAATACGACACGAAACAGCGTATTCTTTTTTTGAATTACAAACATTCTCAAATGACGGACATTCTGTTCCGTAATAAGGTGTTTCACGAACATCAACGCTGTAACAAGTGCCTCTGACATCGTGTATATCCGCAATATTTTCACCTGCATCAAGTCTTCGGGCAATTTCAACAACAGAACGTTCGCCCATACCGAATGAAAGCAAATCAGCCTGAGCGTCAAGAAGAATCGAACGTCGGATTTTATCATCCCAATAATCATAATGGGCAAAACGCCTGAGTGAAGCCTCAAGCCCGCCGATAACAATGGGTATATCACCGTAAATTTCTCTTATTTTATTGCAATAAACTATAACCGCTCTGTCGGGTCTTAAACCGAATTTTCCGCCGGGGCTGTAATAATCGGAACTTCTCTTTTTCTTGGCGGCAGTATAATGCGCAACCATTGAATCAATGTTACCGCTGCTGACAAGAAATCCGAGCCTCGGTTTTCCGAAACGCATAAAATCATCTGCTGAACGCCAATCAGGCTGAGCAAGAAAAGCAACTTTAAAGCCTGCATTTTCAAGAACTCTTGTAATTATAGCCGCACCGAAAGCGGGATGGTCAACATATGCATCACCGCTGACATAAACAAAGTCAGCCTGATCCCATCCCCTTGCGGTCATTTCTTCTTTTGTAACGGGTAAAAATCCGTTTGAATTATACAAAGTCATCATCCGATCCCGAATAATCGTCATCATCAGCAAACACATCATCAATGCTGGGTGCACCGGCACCATCAGAAAGCGCCTGCATTTCATACCATTGCTGTTTTGTTATAAGTACCGCTCTGGGCTTTGCACCCTCAGAGGGGCCTACAATACCTTTTTCTTCAAGCTGATCCATAACTCTTGATGCTCTCGCATAGCCGAGTTTAAGTTTCTTCTGAAGCATTGTTGTTGATGCACCGCCTGCATTAACAACAACCTCAATCGCATCGTTAAGCATAGGATCCCAATCAGCTTCACTTTCATCGTCAGCTGATTTTTTCTTTGCATTTTCTGCAGCTGCAGCCTTTGCTTCGATTTCGTGGATTGTTTCTTCATTATATGTTGTCTGAGCCTGAGATTTAATATGATTAACAACCCTTTCAACCTCTGCATCAGAGATGAAACAACCCTGAACACGCGTGGGCTTTGATGCGCCAACGGGATTAAACAGCATATCGCCGTTTCCGAGAAGCTTTTCAGCGCCGACAGCATCAAGAATCGTTCTTGAGTCAATCTGCGATGAAACCGAAAGAGCAATTCGGCTGGGAATATTAGCCTTGATTATACCCGTAATAACATCAACCGAAGGTCTCTGTGTTGCAATAACAAGATGAATACCCGCAGCTCTTGCCATCTGAGCAAGACGGCAGATCGAGTCTTCAACCTCTTTGGGAGAAACCATCATAAGGTCAGAAAGTTCATCAATAAAAATAACAATATGATGCATCTTCACAAGGTCATCCCTTGTTTCACAGAGCTTATTGAATCCCTTGATATCTCTTACGCTGTTTTCTGAGAACTGTTTATATCTTTTTTCCATTTCACCAACAGCCCAACCAAGAGCACCCGCAGCTTTTCTGGGATTCGAAACAACGGGAACTTCAAGGTGTGCAATGCCGTTATATATTGTGAATTCAACCATTTTCGGGTCAATCATAAGCAGTTTAACTTCATCAGGTGAAGCATTATAAAGTATGCTGACGATCATCGAGTTAAGGCATACAGATTTACCCGAACCGGTTGTGCCGGCAACAAGAAGATGGGGCATTTTTGCAAGATCAGCACAAATAATATTGCCCGTAATATCTTTACCGAGAGCAACATTAAGTTTGCTTTTTGCATCTCTGAAATCAGGAGTATCAATGATTTCACGCATTGACACCATCGATTTAGCACTGTTGGGAATTTCAATGCCGATTGCCGCTTTGCCGGGAATGGGCGCTTCGATACGAACACTTGTTGCTGCAAGGCGAAGTGCAATATCATCAGCAAGACCCGTAATTTTATTTATTCTGACACCTGCCTCGGGAACAAGTTCATATCTGGTAACAGACGGACCTCGGCAGATATTCGTTACTTCTGCATTAATTTTAAAACTTTCAAGCGTTGAAACAAGCTTCTTTGCGCCGATCTGCATTTCTGTCATACTGTCTGTTGAACCTTCTTTTTCAACAAGATTAAGAAGTTCAATTGACGGAAATACATAATCAGGCTTTTGAGGTTCAACTTCAGGAAGAACTTCAAAAGGAATATCGTCATCAACATATTCCTCTTCCTCGGGTTCAACAGCGGGAGGTTCAGGAACAACAAATTTTGTTTTGACTTTCGGTTTTTCTTCTTCAAGAACAGATTCAATTATCTCATCAACAATATCGTTGTGCGTCGGATCAGGAAGCGTAACAACAGGAATATCAGGAATAACAGGATCTTCTTCAATCGGAGCAAAGGTTGTTTCGTCCGTTATGAAATTATCCTCAAAGCTGTCTGCGGATGCAGTGGGCTTTACGGGAGGTTTAAAGCGCTTCTTTTCTTTTTCTGCCTCTTCTTTTTCAAGCTCCTCCTGTTCACGGCGAAGAGCATTCTGTTCAAGCTTTTCGTTTGTTATATCGCTGACCTTTTTAACAGGTTTTTTGATAAGATTGAAAAGGGTGCCGAGACTTGTGCCTGTAAGAAGCATAACACCGACAATAATCAGAAGAACAAATGTGATTGCGGCACCGATTTTACCGAAAAGCTTCGCAACAAGGCCGCCAAAAACAGCTCCGAAAATACCTCCGCTTGCAAGTGAAGGTCTTTCAGCCCAAACAGCGGTGAACTGCTCAACCATTGTCTTATGAAGGAACTCGTCACTGTTGGCAAAAATATGTACCGCACCGCTGAGCAAGGCAACGGCTGAAACAGTGATTGCAATATTGGTCGCAACGCTTTTAACGGTTTTATCCTTAGCAAGAACAACCGCAAGATAAATAAGCACGGCAGGAACAACAAAAGCACAGAAACCAAAGAGACCGAACATTCCGTCATGCATTGCAAGCCATACGCTTTCACCCGGAATAAGCACAACTGCAGCGCTGAAAACCGCAACCGCCATCAGAATGATTGCAGTCTTCTGCCTTTTCACGGCTTCCATTGCATCATTTGAGGAAGATGCCTTTTTTTCGGGAGCAGACTTTGCTTTTGTCTGCGGCTTCTTTTTCGAACCGATATTTTTTTTATTTTGAGAATTTGCCATTTATTTCATCCTTTCGGAGTATTATTTTCTATCATTTCATAAAGACAGTTCAAAGCATCAGAGAGACTGCCCATAGAATCAATCAAGCCTTCTTCAACTGCCGATTCACCGCTGAGAACGGTTCCGACATCCATAACAAGCTCACCGGTTGCAAGCATCATTTCGCGGAATCTGTCAGGCGAAATATCGGAATTATCCGAAACGAAACGAACTATTCTTTCTTGCATCTGTTCAAAATACGAAAGAGTCTGCGGAACACCAAGAACAAGACCGTTCATTCTTACGGGATGAATTGTCATTGTTGCAGAGGGTGTTATAAATGACTTATCGGTTGAAACAGCAAGAGGAACACCGATTGAATGGCCGCCGCCAAGAACAAGGGAAACTGTCGGAGTTTTCATTCCCGCAACAAGTTCTGCAATTGCAAGACCCGCTTCAATATCACCGCCAACGGTATTCAGAATCATTATCAGACCGTCAACCTCATCGCTTTCTTCAATCGCAACAAGCTGAGGAATAACATGCTCATATTTTGTTGTTTTGTTTTGTGCAGGCAAAATATAATGCCCTTCGATCTGACCGATAACAGTAAGACAATGAATAAGATGCTCCCCTTTTTTTACTGTTATCGAACCTGATTCAACAATGCAGTTCAAAGCGGAATCATCATCCCCTGAGTTACTGTTTCCGCTGCTCAAATCAGGCGATTGCCAAGGCGGCGAGGGAAGAAAAAAATTATCTTTTTTATTTTTTTTGTTTTTCATTTAATATTCACTCCTTCGAAAATAAAGCAGAATTATTATTCTCAGAAAAGCGAATATTAAACCCAATTATACATAATAGTGATTATACCATTATTTGTATTGTAATGCAATAAAAACTCAATATTTTGTTATAATTTTATCATAAAATATTATATTTTGTATTCATTATTACATTATATATATAGCAAAACCGCCCGAATTCAAAAAATCCGGACGGTTGATATTTAACTGATTAAAAAAGACCGCTGATTTTGCCGTTTTCATCAACATCGATTTTTTCTGCGGCAGGAACCTTGGGAAGACCGGGCATTGTCATTATATCACCTGTAAGAACAACAACAAAGCCTGCACCCGCTGAAATCTTGACATTTTTGATTGTAACGGTGAAGCCGTCAGGAGCGCCGAGTTTTGCGGGATCATCAGAGAAGCTGTACTGTGTTTTTGCCATACAAACGGGAAGGTTGCCGTATCCCATTGCCTCAAGAGCTGCAATCTGCTTCTTTGCAGCAGGAAGAACGCTGATACCGTCGCCGCCGTAAACTTTCTTGACGATTGCGTCAATCTTGTCTTCAATTGAACCGTCAAGTTCATATGAGAAGGTAAAATCATTGGGCTGTTCACAAAGTCTTACAACTTCTTCAGCGAGTTCAACGCCGCCGTTACCGCCTTCTGCCCAAACATTTGAGAGAACAACATTAACGCCGAGTTCCTTGCATTTTTCAATAATAAGATTAACTTCTGCATCTGTGTCTGTGGGGAATCTGTTAACAGCAACAACAGAAGGAAGCTTATAAACATTCTTAATATTCGAAACATGACGGAGAAGGTTGGGAATACCCTTCTCAAGAGCCTCAAGATTTTCACCTGCAAGCTCTGTTTTGGGAACTCCGCCGTGCATTTTAAGAGCTCTGATTGTTGCAACAACAACAACAGCTGAAGGAGTAAGACTGGCATAACGGCATTTGATATCAAGGAATTTTTCTGCGCCGAGGTCTGCACCGAAGCCAGCCTCTGTGATTGCATAATCTCCGAGTTTCATTGCAAGCTTGGTTGCCATAACGGAGTTACAGCCGTGAGCAATATTTGCAAAAGGTCCGCCGTGAACAAGAGCGGGAGTTCCTTCAAGAGTCTGAACAAGGTTGGGTTTAAGTGCATCTTTAAGAAGAGCTGTCATAGCGCCCGCTGCCTTGAGTTCGCCTGCAGTAACGGGCTTTTCATCATACGTATAACCTACAACAATTCTTGAAAGTCGTTCTTTAAGGTCTGTTATTGATGTTGCAAGACAAAGAACAGCCATAATTTCAGATGCAACGGTAATATCGTATCCGTCTTCTCTGGGCACACCGTTAATTCTTCCGCCGAGACCGTCCGTAACAAAACGAAGCTGTCTATCATTCATATCAACGCAGCGCTTCCATGTGATTCTTCTCGGATCAATATTAAGAGCATTTCCCTGATAAATATGGTTATCAAGCATAGCTGCGAGAAGGTTGTTTGCTGCTCCGATTGCATGGAAATCGCCTGTGAAATGAAGATTGATATCTTCCATAGGAACAACCTGAGCATATCCGCCGCCTGCAGCACCGCCTTTAACGCCGAAAACAGGACCGAGCGAAGGCTCTCTTAATGCAACCATAACATTCTTACCGATTTTTTTCATTCCGTCGGCAAGACCGATTGTTGTTGTTGTTTTGCCTTCACCGGCAGGTGTGGGTGTGATAGCTGTAACAAGAATGAGCTTACCCTCTTCTTTTTCGCTTTCATTGAGAATGGAAAGATCAATTTTTGCTTTATAGTTACCGTACTGCTCAAGATATTTTCTTTCGATACCTGCCGCATCGGCAATTTCAGTTATGGGTTTCATTTCGACGGACTGAGCAATTTCAATATCTGTCATCATATATTTCAGCTTCCTCTCAAATTTTATACATTATATTGTGCATCAAATTTATGAATTTGTCAATATATACCGATTTTTTATTCAATCTTTTTAAGTAAATTTTTTATAAAAAAATTCGACAAATTGATATATTTGTCTGAAAAAAATGTTGTATTGAATGCATCGGTGTGATATAATTATGAATGGTAAAAATTATACTACGGAGGTCATGTTAATGAATTACGATGTTGCCGTTATCGGCGCAGGCGTTATTGGCTCACTCATTGCCCGTGAACTCAGCCGTTTCGACCTTAAAACAGCTCTTATCGAAAAGCATAACGATATGGCTATGGGAACTTCAAAGGCAAACAGCGCAATTGTTCACGCAGGATTTGATGCAAAGCCCGGTTCACTCAAAGCAAAGCTCAATGTTGAAGGCACTGCTCTTATGCCTGATCTTTGCAAAACGCTTGGTGTTCCCTTCAAGCCTGTCGGTTCGCTTGTTGTTGCATTTTCAGAAGAAGAAATCGAAACTCTCAACGAACTTCTCGACAGAGGAAACACAAACGGTGTTCCCGGTCTTGAAATATACGATAAAGAAAAGCTCAAAGAAATTGAACCTTTCATCAGTGATGAAGCAAAAGCAGCCCTCTGGGCACCTTCCGCAGGTATTGTTTGCCCTTATGAGCTCACAATTGCCGCTGCAGAAAATGCAGTTGTTAACGGCACGGACTTTATCAGAAACTACGAAGTTAAAGATATTGCTTTTGAAAACGGAACATTCACTCTTTCAAACGGCGAATACGAAATAAAAACAAGATTTATTATCAATGCTGCCGGTGTTTATTGCGATGAAATTGCAGCACTTATCGGCGACAATTCAATTCATACAACACCCCGTAAAGGCGAATATATGCTTTGCGACAAATCAGCAGGCAAGCTTGCTAATCATACAATTTTCCAGTGCCCGTCAAAAATGGGAAAGGGTATTCTTGTTACACCCACTGTTGACGGCAACCTGCTTCTCGGCCCCAGCGCAATTGATATTGACGATAAAGATGATGTATCAACCTGTGCTGAAACTCTCGGCAATGTTCTTGAAATCGCAAAGAAATCAGTCCCCGGCCTCACAACAAGAGATGTTATAACTTCTTTTGCCGGTTTGAGAGCGCACTGTGACAGAAATGATTTCATCATTGAACCCAGCGAAAAGAATGCTCAGTTCATCAATGTTGCCGGTATTGAATCCCCCGGTCTTTCATCAGCTCCCGCAATTGCTCTTTATGTTAAGGATATCATTCTTAATGCCGTTGCTGCTGAAGAAAAAGCAGACTTTAATCCCGTCAGAGAAGAGCCCGTCCGTTTCAGACATATGAACAACGAGGAGCGCAAAGCACTCATTGAAAAAAATCCTGCATACGGCAGAATCATCTGCAGATGTGAAACAATCACCGAAGGCGAAATTCTTGATGCTATAAAAGCTCCTGCAGGCGCAAGAGATGTTGACGGTGTCAAGAGAAGAACCCGAGCCGGTATGGGACGCTGTCAGGGCGGATTCTGCGGTTCGAAAGTTGTTGAGCTTCTTGCTAAAGAACTTGATGTGGAAATAAATGAAATCACCAAATTCGGTGGAAACTCCAAAATTCTTTATGAGAGAACAAAGTGAGGCGAAAAAAATGCTTAATTATGATATAGTTGTTATCGGCGGCGGCCCTGCAGGTATGGCTGCTGCTCTCAAGGCAAAAGAGTGCGGTGTTGACAGCATCCTTATCCTTGAAAGAGCTGAAACTCTCGGCGGAATTCTTGAGCAGTGCATTCACACCGGTTTTGGTCTCCACTATTTCGGCGAAGAACTTTCAGGCCCCGAATATGCCGACAGATTCATTCAGCTTGTTGATGAACAGAAAATTGAATATAAAACAGACACAATGGCTCTTGAAATTACTCAAAACAATATTGTTTATGCCATCAACAAAACTGACGGTCTTCTTGAAATTCAAGCCAAAGCAATCATTCTTGCTATGGGTTGCCGTGAAAGACCTCGTGGTGCACTTAACATTGCCGGCTCAAGAGCATCAGGCGTTATGAGCGCCGGCACTGCTCAGAAATATGTTAATATTGACGGCTATATGCCCGGCAAGAAAGTTGTTATTCTCGGCTCGGGTGATATCGGACTTATTATGGCCCGCCGAATGACTCTTGAAGGCGCAGAGGTTAAATGCGTATGTGAGCTTATGCCCTATTCAAGCGGACTTACAAGAAATATTGTTCAGTGCCTTGATGATTTTGACATTCCCCTTCATCTCAGCTGCACCGTTGTTAACATTCACGGCAAAGAAAGAGTAGAAGGCGTTACAATTGCTAAGGTTGACGAAAACCGCAACCCCATCCCAGGAACAGAAGAATTCATCGAATGCGATACCCTTCTTCTTTCTGTCGGTCTTATCCCCGAAAACGAACTTACCCGTGCTGTAGGAATTAATCTCGACCCCGTAACAAGCGGTGCAATTGTTGATGAATACAGAGAAACAAGTCATAAAGGTGTTTTTGCCTGCGGCAACGTTCTTCATGTTCACGACCTTGTTGACTATGTTACTCTTGAAAGCCAGACAGCCGGCGAAGGTGCGGCGAGATATGTTCTCGGCAAAACAGAAGATGCCGAATATATCACAACCAAAGGTGTTAACGGCGTCAGATATATTGTTCCTCAGAAAGTTAATATAAAGAATGACGGCGATGTTAAACTTTATTTCAGAGTCGGTCAGGTATATAAAAACGCAAAAACAGTTGTTAAATATAACGGCGAAGAAATCATCAGCAAAAAGAGACCCCGCCTTGCACCCGGCGAAATGGAGAATGTTATCATTAAAAATGATATGCTCAAAAAATTTGCTCAAGACGGCGTTATTGAAATATCGGTGGAGGTGTGATATATGCAAAAAAACATTATTTGTGTAGCCTGCCCTATGGGTTGTGCAGTCACAGTTGATATTGCCGATAACGGTGAAATTCTCTCCGTATCAGGTAACACCTGCAAAAGAGGCGACACTTATGCAAAAGCTGAATGCACAAACCCCGTAAGAAGCCTCGCAACCACCGTAAAAGTTAACGGCGGTGTTTACAATGTTGTACCCTGCAAATCAGCAGGCTCACTTCCCAAAAATATGATTATGGATTGCATGAAGGTCATCAATGCTGCTCAGGCTGATGCCCCCGTAGCTCTCGGAGATATTCTTGTCAAAAATATTCTCGGCACGGGAATCGACATTATTGCAACAAATCATTGCCCTGCAAAATAAGTTTAAACGGAGAAGCTCTGTAACTTCTCCGTTTTTTATTTTTTTCACAAAATTTGAAATATTTTTATACAATATTTATTGACTTATATTATTGATTTATCAAAGCAAACATTGTATAATTATCCAAAATCAAATTCAGATACGGAGAATCCTCAATGTTGCATTCAATCGCTAACAAATCAACATGTTGCATCTGCTGCGGAATTACCGCAACGGAGGTTTCTTCTGTTTTTTCATTTTATATTTGTTAATTCAACCGCCGTCATTTTTGAACGGCGGTTTTTTCTTAACTTTTTTTATAAAATATATTTAAAAATTTGTAAATATATGTTATACTGTATTGAATAAGATAAACATTGTTATTTTGGAGGCATATATGAAACATTTACTCAAGCTTATGGATTTGAGCACAAATGAAATCGCTGAGATTCTTAATCTTGCCGATCAGCTCAAATACGAGAAAAGAAACGGAATTGAGCATCATCATCTTAAAGGAAAAACTCTCGGTATGATTTTTGCAAAATCATCAACAAGAACAAGAGTTTCCTTTGAAGTTGGTATGTATGACCTCGGCGGTATGGCGCTTTTCCTCAGTTCACACGATATTCAGCTTGGCAGAGGCGAACCCGTTAATGATACTGCAAGAGTTCTTTCCGGATATCTTGACGGTATAATGATAAGAACCTTTGACCAGAGCGATGTGGAAACGCTTGCAGAATACGGTTCAATCCCCATCATCAACGGTCTTACCGATTATTGTCACCCCTGCCAGGTTCTTGCGGATCTTATGACAATCCGTGAATTCAGAGGCGGAATAAAAGGCAACAAGCTCTGCTACATCGGGGACGGCAACAATATGGCAAACTCACTTATCGTTGGCGGTATCAAAATGGGTATGGCAGTCAGCATTGCTTGCCCCGAAAACTACAAGCCTGATGCCGAAATTATGAAGTGGGCAAGCGAAAACGGCGACTTCACCTGCACAACAGATGTTCTTGAAGCTGCTAAAGATGCAGATGTTCTCTACACAGATGTATGGGCATCAATGGGTCAGGAAGCTGAAGCAGAAGAAAGAAAAAAGATTTTCAAGGGTTATCAGATAAATGATGATGTTATGGCAGTTGCCAAACCCGATGCGATGGTTCTTCATTGCCTCCCCGCTCACCGCGAAGAAGAAATAACAAACAAGGTGTTTGAAGCACACGCAAAGGAAATTTTCGAAGAAGCAGAAAACAGACTTCATGCTCAGAAGGCTGTTCTTGTTAAGCTTATGAAGGATTAATTTTACAGGGGGTTTATAATATGCCAATCAATAAAGATATAAAGAAAGTAATGGTTATCGGTTCCGGCCCCATCGTTATCGGTCAGGCTGCTGAATTTGACTATGCGGGCACACAGGCATGCCGTGTTCTTAAGGACGCCGGTCTTGATGTTGTTCTTGTTAACTCAAACCCCGCAACCATTATGACCGACAAGGCTCTTGCAGATGAAATTTATCTTGAGCCTCTTACTGCTGAAACAGTAAAAAGAATTATTGAAAAAGAAAAGCCTGACAGCCTCCTTGCAGGTCTCGGCGGTCAGACCGGTCTCACAATAGCTATGCAGCTGAGCAAAGATGGCTATCTTGAAAGAAAAGGCGTTAAGCTTCTCGGCACAAACGCAGAAGCAATCGACAAGGCTGAAGACAGAAAAATGTTCCGTGACACAATGGAATCAATCAATCAGCCTGTTATTCCTTCAGAGATTGCAAACGATGTTGAAACCGCTGTTGAAATTGCAGAAAAAATCGGTTATCCCATCATCATCCGTCCCGCATTCACTCTCGGCGGTGGCGGCGGCGGCGTTGCCAATAATGTTGATGAACTCCGAGTAATTGCAAAAACAGGTCTTGATTTATCCCCCATCACTCAGGTTCTTGTTGAAAAATATATCTTCGGCTGGAGAGAAATCGAGTTTGAAACAATGCGTGACAGCGCAGGTAACTGTGTTGCTGTTTGTAGCATGGAAAACTTCGACCCCGTTGGTGTTCATACAGGTGACAGTATTGTTGCTGCTCCCGCTCTTTCGCTTACTCCCGAAGAACTTGAAATGCTCCGTCAGGCATCGCTCAAAATCGTTGATGCTCTCGGCATTATCGGCGGATGTAACTGCCAGTTTGCTCTTGAACCCAACAGCATGAACTATGCAGTTATCGAAGTTAATCCCAGAGTTTCCCGTTCATCTGCTCTTGCAAGTAAGGCAACAGGTTACCCCATCGCAAAGGTTACCGCTATGCTTGCTCTCGGTCTTACACTCGATGAAATCAAGAACGATGAAACCGGCCTCAACTGTGCAAATTTTGAACCTGATGTAAAATATGTTGTTGTTAAGCTCCCCAAATGGCCCTTCGATAAGTTTGTAAACGCAAGCAGAAAGCTTGGCACGCAGATGAAGGCAACCGGTGAGGTTATGTCAATCGGCCCAACATTTGAAATGGCTATTATGAAGGCTGTCAGAGGCGCTGAAATCTCGCTTGACACTCTCAACGCTCTTCCCAAATCGAATGCATCTCTCAAAGAGCGTCTTGCTGAAACAGATGATATGCGTTTGTTCTCTGTTTTCGAAGCAATCAAGAGCGGCATGTCAATTGATGAAATTCACGAAATAACAAAAATCACAAAATGGTTCCTTCTCAAGCTCAAAAATCTTGCTGATTTTGAAAAATCAATCGAAAACGGCAATATTGATGAAGCAAAATATATCCAGGGCAAGCATTACGGCTACACTGATGCAGCGCTCAAGCGCCTTTCAGGTGTAGACAAGCTTCCCGAGCATAAAGAAGCTGTTTATAAAATTGTTGACACTTGCTCAAGAAACTTCAACACAGCTGCCCCCTACTTCTACTCAACATACGATATTGAATGCGAGGCAAGACCTCTTGCATCAAAGAGCGATAAAGAAAAAATCATCGTTCTCGGTTCCGGCCCCATCCGTATCGGCCAGGGTATTGAATTCGACTATTCATCTGTTCACTGTGTATGGACTCTTAAAGAACTCGGCTATGAGGTTGCAATCATCAATAACAACCCCGAAACCGTTTCAACAGACTATGATACCGCAGACAGACTGTATTTTGAACCGCTCACACCCGAAGATGTTATGAACATCATCAAGGTTGAAAAACCCATCGGCGTTGTTGTTGCTTTCGGCGGTCAGACTGCTATTAAGCTCACAAAATATCTTGACGAAAACGGAATCAGAATTCTCGGCACATCTGCTGACGGAATTGACACCGCAGAAGACAGAGAGCGTTTTGATGCACTTCTCGAAAAGTTTGCAATCCGCAGACCCAAGGGTATGGGTGTTATGACAAAGCAGGAAGCTCTTAATGCGGCAAACACTCTCGGTTATCCCGTTCTTCTTCGTCCTTCTTATGTTATCGGCGGTCAGAATATGACAATTGCTCACGAAGACAGCGACGTTGAAAGATATATGGACATCATCCTTTCGGGCGAAATCGAAAATCCTGTTCTCGTTGATAAATATATGATGGGTACAGAGCTTGAAGTTGATGTTATTTCAGACGGTAAAGATGTTCTTATTCCCGGTATTATGGAACACGTTGAACGTGCAGGCGTTCACAGCGGTGACTCAATTGCTGTTTATCCTCCCTATAACCTCAGCGATAAAATGCGTGAAAACATCATTGATGTTTCCGAAAAACTTGCTCTTTCACTCGGAACAAAGGGCCTTGTTAACATTCAGTATCTTATCTATCACAATCAGCTTTATGTTATTGAGGTTAATCCCAGAGCATCAAGAACAATTCCTTATATCAGCAAGGTAACAGGCGTTCCTATGGTTGATATCGCATCAAAGGTTATGATCGGTCAGCCTCTTAAAGATCTCGGATACGGAACAGGTCTTTATAAGACTCCCCCCTACTTCACGGTTAAAGTTCCTGTTTTCTCATTCGAAAAACTCTCGGATGTTAACTCAATTCTCGGACCCGAAATGAAATCAACCGGTGAAGTTCTCGGTATCGGTAAAACAACCGCAGAAGCTCTCTATAAAGGTCTTACATCTGCCGGCTTCAAGATTCAGCTTCCCACAGCAGAGAAAAACATCGGTATTCTTCTCAGCGTTGACAGCCACGATCTTCTCGAAGCTGTTTCACTTGCAAAGAAACTTGACGACCTCAAGATAAACATTTATGCTACAAAAGAAACTGCAGATGCAATTTCTCAGCTTGGTATTGATGTTGAATGCGTTCAGAGCAGAAACGATGATTCAGAAATTTATAAGCTTCTTGAAAGCGGCAAGATTGACTACGTTGTTTACACCGGCGCTCTTCACGATTCAACAATGGGCGACTATATCGCTCTTCACAGACGAGCAATTCAGCTTTCAATTGCCTGCATCACATCTCTTGACACAGCAAATGCTCTTGCAGATATCATTGCAAGCCGTTTCAATCAGCAGAACACAGAGCTTGTTGATATCAACAATATGCGTACTGAAAGACAGACACTTAAGTTTGTTAAGATGGATGCTTCAGGCAACGACCACATCGTTATCGAAAACCTCGACAATTCCATAACTTGCCCCGAAAGCCTTTGCGTAAGCCTTTGTGACAGAAATCACGGTGTTGGCAGTGACGGTGTTGTTCTTGTTGAAAAGTCAGATATTGCCGATGTCAAGATGAGAGTATTTAATCTTGACGGCAGTGAAGGCAGAATGGGCGGTAACGCAATGCGTTCGGTTGCCAAATACGCATATGACAAGGGATATGTTTCAAGCGAAACCATGACAATTGAAACAGCAAGCGGTGTTAAGAGCGTTGAACTTTATACAATGGACGGCAAGGTAACATCAGTATGTGCAAATATGGGCAAGGCTGACCTTGAAAACGCTGTTACAAGCACCATTGATACAAACAAGTTTATCAACTATCCTGTTAATATTGCAGGCGAAGATCACAATATAACCTGTGTTTCAATGGGTAATCCTCATTGCGTAGTATTTGTTCCCAGAGTTGACACTATTGATATCGAAAAGGTTGGCCCCAAATTTGAGAAGGCAGACATTTTCGCTCACAGAGTTAACACAGAATTTGTCAGAGTTGTTAATGAAACCACTCTTAAAATGAGAGTTTGGGAAAGAGGCAACGGCGAAACTCTCGCTTGCGGCACAGGCGCTTGCGCTGCTGTTGTTGCAGCAGTTGAAAACGGATTCTGCAAGAAGAACACCGATATCACCGTTAAAGTCAGAGGCGGCGACCTTATTGTTAACTACACTGATGAAGGCGTATTCCTCACAGGTGCTATCAAACTTGTTTTCGAAGGCTCAGTTGAATATTAATTAACAAAAAGACGGTATCAGAAACGATACCGTCTTTCTTTATATACACATTAATTTTATGTTTATTAAAGCTGGAGCATATTTTATTATCCGGCTGCTTCTAAACAGAATTCCCCTGCTTATTAATCCCAAAAAGCAATTTTAATATTCCGCGAAGAGCCTTGGGGCTACGAAAAACAACAATTTTCATCAGGCCGTCCCCTTTCCGTCAAAATCTGCAAAGGCTAAGCCCTGCAAGAATCAGAACGGCCGAAATTATAAGAATAGCAAATGTGTACGGAAACAGTGCAGCAACAATCATCCCGAGCGCAAATGATATAACAGTGTTTCCGCTGAAAATACACCTCAAAAAAAATCACCGCCTGAATATACAGTTTAAGTCCTTGCTTAATACAGTATAATCAAAGGCGGTATTTTTCGTTACTTTTTCAATTCCCATTCTTTAATGTTTTTTGCTTTTTCCATCATTGAACAATAGCTTTCATGACGGCTTGCGGGAATATCTCCATCTTCGACCGCTTGAATAATGCGGCAACCCTTATCTTTCATATGAAGGCACGATGTAAACTTGCATTGGCCGAGATATGGCTCAAACTCCTTGAACGCATAAGGCAAATCATCTTTTAATATCAGCTCTGTCTCGTCTGTTTCAAATGAAGAAAAACCGGGAGTATCTGCAACATATCCGCCGTCAACTTTGAAAAGCTCACTGTGGCGTGTTGTATGTCTGCCTCTTCCGAGTTTATCGCTTATCTCTCCTGTTTTCAGAGCAAGCTCAGGGTCAATTGCGTTCAGAAGCGACGATTTGCCAACACCCGAGTTTCCGCAAAAAGCACTGATATGACCTTTGAGTTCTTCTTTAATGAACTCAACGCCCTCGCCGTTTATACACGAAACAGCATAGGCCTTAATACCCGCTTTTTTATAAATTTCAACATAATGATCAGCGGAATCAAGATCATTCTTCGTAAACACAACAACAGGCTCTATCCCCTGATTAACAGCAAGAGCTGTTAATCTGTCAATAATAAGAAGAACAGGCTTCGGCTCACAAACCGACGAAACAATAAACAATCTGTCAACATTTGCAACAGGCGGTCTGACAAGAATGCTCTTACGCTCTGATATTTCATCAATTGTGTTCTCTGCGTTTTCGTTGATGCTTATTGTTACAAAATCACCCGCAAGAGGCTTCATTCCGAGCTTGCGGAAAACACCTCTTGCTTTGCATTCATATATTTCTCCGGCGGCTTCAACATAATAGAAGCCGCCTATTCCTTTAATAATAATTCCTTCTGCTTTTGGCATTATATGCCTTCCTTCTGACCAACAACAATTGTTATTTCAGTCGTTATGGGATAAGTCTGAGTTATTCCGATTATTGCATTTGATGTTGGTGACTGCTCAAGAACAACACCGTTTTCAGAATCATTGAGAGTTACTCTGTGCTCAATTTTATAGTTTCTGAAGCCTTGTGATTCAAGCTGAGCAATTGCACTTTCGAGCGACTGACCTACAATATTCGGAATCGCCTTTCTTGTTCCGATTGATGATGAATAATGCTCATTGGTAACAACAGCAGGAGTCTGTGTAAAGTCAACTGTGCAAGTAAAATACTCTTTGTTATCTATAAACACCTTAACACTTGCTGCTGCGCCGCTTCCTTCAACAGTGAAATCATAATTTGTTCCGTCCATAAGAAGAACCTTGCTGTCATATGATTCATTGTTAACGAAAACTTCAAATGTTCCTCTTGTTGAGCCAGACGCGGGAAGAACGATTCCAAGCTCAACCTCACTTGACGCAGGAATACCGTTACTGATTGTTATCTGAACCTTACTTCCGGGCAATACTTTTTCGCCCGCTTCGGGTGACTGCGCTATAACTGTGCCCGCAGGCTCATTACTGTTTTCTTCGAGGATTTCAGGATCCATTACAAGCTGAACCGATTTAATGAAATCTTCTGCCATTTCAACATTCCATCCGTCTTTTGCAACATCAGGAACTTCTACAAACGCCTCATCACTTGCGAAGTAAACAATAATAATTGTATCGCTGTTTACTTCTTCGCCTTCTTTAGGTTCAATCTGAATAACATCTCCGAATTTCTCTGTGCTGATCATAGGTGTAAGCTTAATATTCTTAAAGCCTTTATTTTCAAGTGTTTTCTGAGCAAGTTCATAGCTTTGGCCGATAACTTTGGGAATAACAAGCTTTTTCGGATTGGATACAACAGAAATTACAACCTGATTTTCATCTTTTTCAACCTTGCTTCCTGCTGAAGGCTGCTGATTGAGAACATAACCGTCTTCATATGCACTGTTTGAAATTTCCTGAATCTCAATGTTAAAATCTTCGTATTTGCTGTTATCCTTGATATCTTCTTCATAATTAAGACCGATAAGCTTGGGCACGCTGAGCGAATCGCCGTCAAGAAGATCGGTAAACATAAAGCAGAAACCGAGAATTGCAATCGCAAGAACAGCAAGACCGATAACAACACCCATAATAATATGTTTAAAATTACCGTTTGATTTGTTTCCATTGGTATTATTATAGGGTGTCTGATTGACCGGATTTGTCTGATAACCCTGATGAGGCTGCTGCACAACAGGAGGAGTTACAACAGGCGGTTTCGGAGAATTTACGGGCGGTGCGGGAGGAGCCGCAACAGGCTTTCTTGCGGGAACATATTTCGTGGGATCGTTATCAACAAAATAATCTCTCTGAAAACGAATTGTGGGGTTTCTTTTAAACTCCTCAATATCAAGAAGCATTTCAGCTGCAGACTGATATCTGTTTTTGGTATCCTTCTGCATTGCGTGCATAACGATCTGCTCAAGACCAACGGGAATGCTGCTGTTGAGCTCTCTGGGCTTCTTAGGGTCATTCTGAAGCTGCATAAGCGCAACAGAAACAGAATTATCCGATTGGAAGGGAAGTTGACCCGTAAGCATTTCATAAAGAACAACACCAACGGAATATATATCCGCTCTGTCATCCGTTGTATCTCCCCTTGCCTGCTCAGGGCTGATATAATGAACAGAACCGATTGCGCTGTCGGTCATTGTTTTGGTATCACTGTAGCTGAATCTTGCAATACCGAAGTCAGTAACTTTGATATTACCGTTTGAAAGAAGCATTATGTTCTGAGGTTTGATATCTCTGTGAACAATGCCTTTATCATGAGCATGCTGAAGCGCTCTGAGAATCTGCATTGTGAAATGAACTGTTTCTTTTATGCCGAGCTTACCCTGCTGTTCGATATATTCTTTAAGAGTAATGCCTTCAACGTGCTCCATAACAATATACTGCAGTCTGTCACCGTAGCTCACGTTGAAAACTTTAACAATATTGGGATGAGAAAGAACCGCAATGGCTTTTGATTCATTTTTAAATCTGCGGCGAAATTCTTCGTTAGCGAGAAACTCTTCTTTAAGAATCTTAACTGCAACGGTTCTGTCATCAATATTATCATAAGCTTTATAAACAACAGCCATACCGCCAACGCCGATTACTTCCTGAATTTCATATCGACCGTCAAGTCTTTTACCTGTATAATTATCCATAATAATATTCCTTTCAATTATAAATCAGAATCAAGCCGTTATGGCAACAACCGTTATGTTATCTGCGCCGCCGTTACGGTTTGCGAGATTTACAAGCTTATCTGAAGCCGAATAAAAACTCTCTTCATCAAAAACACCGATAATCTCATCGGCAGAAACGAAATTACTTAATCCGTCTGAACAAAGAAGATAAATATCGTTTTCACCAATGACCTCCTGGCAAAAATCCGTTCTGATTTCAGCGTCAACACCCAGAGCACGGGTGATTATATGTTTACTGGGATGGTCAGCAGCTTCGCTCTCAGATATTTCACCGTTTTCAAGCATTCGCTGAACAACCGAATGGTCTCGGGTCAACTGATATATTTCTTTATCAGCGATTTTATAAGCTCTGCTGTCACCGGCATGGGCAATATAAATATATGACTCGTTCAAAAGAGCCGCAACAACGGTTGTGCCCATACCCTCGTATTTCTCATCGGTCAGGGATAATTCATAGATGCTTTTATTTGCATTTTCAACCGCAGAAATCATAAGACTTTTAACGGATATGTCGCTCATTGATTCGTAATATCTTTCTGAGATCCGTTCCTTAATTATTCTGACGGCCTGAGAACTTGCCAAAGCTCCTTCAGCAGCGCCTCCCATTCCGTCACAAACAACGGCAAGAACTGCACCACCTTCAAGTTCACAAACTGCATAGGAATCCTGATTATTATCTCTTACAAGACCTATATCGGTTCTTGCGACAATTTTCAATTCAATCATCCCCCTTTTTATGTTTTTGATTTTCTTTAAGACGAAGCTGACCGCACGATGCATCAATATCTGAACCGAGCTTTCGTCTGACTGTTGCATTTATTCCGTTTGAAGAAAGAATCGAAACAAATCTTTCAACTCTTTCGCCTGAACTTGGTTTAAACGGGCTTTCTGCAACCTCGTTAACAGGAATAAGATTAACATGGCAAAGCATTCCTTTTAGTTTTGAAGAAAGAAGCCTCGCGCATTCATCCGAATCGTTCACGCCCGAAAGCATCGCATATTCGAAAGATATTCTTCGCGAAGTTTCGGCGGCGTATTTTCTGCACGCCTTAAGCAGCTCATCAACATCATATTTTTTATTTATCGGCATAATCTTGCTTCTCAGCTCGTTGCTCGGAGCGTGAAGAGAAATCGATAAAGTGAGCTGCATTTTTCTTTTAAGCAGTTCTTCAACCTTCGGAACAATTCCGCAGGTTGAAAGAGATATGTTTCTCATTGAAATGTTAAGACCTTTTTCATCTGTAATAAGAGCAAGAAATCTCATAACATTTTCAAAATTATCAAGCGGTTCACCCATTCCCATAAGAACGATATGCGAAATTCTTTCACCAAGATCCTTCTGGGCTCTGTAAAGCTGAGAAAGAATTTCACCGGGAAAAAGGCTTCTTTTGAATCCGCCGAGAGTTGAAGCGCAAAACGCACAACCCATCTTACAGCCAACCTGCGAAGAAACGCAGATTGTGTAGCCGTATTTATATTTCATAACAACGCTTTCAACAAAATCGCCGTCGTGAAGTCTGAAAAGATATTTAACGGTTCCGTCAAGCTTTGAAACCTGTTTTCTTTCAATTTCGCAGTTATAAAGCGGATATTTTTCAGAAAGTTCATCTCTGAGAGATTTGGGTATATTGGACATTTCGCTGTAATCACACGCAAGATGGCGGTGAAGCCATTCATATATCTGCTTTGCGCGGAATTTCTGAACACCCATTTCCTCGAAAGAGGCTGTCAACTCTTCAAGAGTCATTGAAAGTATGTCTCTGTTCATTCTGTGCCTCCGTTCTTGCGAAATGCCGCAATGAAAAAGCCGTCTGTTGAGTGAATATGAGGCATTAATGTTAAATATTTATCATCTTCTGAATATCTTTTAAGTTCAGGATGAACATTAACAACCGTGAAATCCGGATGTTCAGCAAGGAATTTGTCGCAGACCTCTGAATTTTCATTCGGATTGAGTGTGCAGGTTGAATATACAAGCGTTCCTCCGTCTTTAAGATACTTTATTGCATTGCAAAGAATGCGATACTGAATATCCGGAAGAGTGGCAATTTCGGCCATATTTTTAAATCTTATTTCCGGCTTTCGTCTTATTATTCCGAGACCTGAGCACGGAACATCGCATAAAACTCTGTCTGCAAGACCGTAATTTTCATTATATACGGTTGCGTCTGAAAGATAGGAATATACATTGCCGAGTCCAAGTCTTTTTGCACCGTTTCTGATAAGTTCAACTCTTGACTGATAAACATCAAACGATCTGACAACACCGGTATTATTCATCAGCTCGGCAATTGTGAAGGTTTTTCCGCCGGGAGCAGCGCAAAGGTCAAAAACCGTTTCTTCCTCTTTTGCACCGAGAGCCAGACAGCAAAGCTGAGAGGCAATATCCTGAGCGTGAAAAAGGCCGTTTTTATATGCTTCAAGTTCTTCAACAGAACCCGTATTTTTTATAATTAATGCATCGGGAATAATATCTGATTTTTCGGAAACAACGCCTTCTTCGGCAAGCTTCCATATAAGCTCATCGGATGATGTTGCTGTTGTGTTTACCCGTATAACAACGGGAGCAGCTTCAAGAGCCTTTTCAGCAAGCGAAACAGCATTTTCAATTCCGTAAGAATCAATCCAGAGTTTTATAATCCATGAGGGACAGGAATATTTTACAGCAAGATATTCCGGGTCAGTTTCTGAACCCTCGGGTAATCTGATACCGTTATCGGATACTCTTCGGAGCACCGCATTAACAAGCGATGCTGCAAATGATGATTTATTGAATTTTGCAAGATTAACGCTCTCGTTAACGGCTGCTCTTGAAGGAACCTTATCCATAAACAAAAGCTGATATGTACCCATTCTGAGAATGGTATGAAGTTCAGGCTTAAGTTTTTTGACGGGCTGATTGAGATAAAGGCCGAGATTATAATCAATCAGAATAAGTCTGTCAAGCGTGCCATAAACAAGATTGCAGACAAAAGCCTTATCTCTTTCATCAAGTTCTTTGTTTTCTTTTAAAAGACTGTCAACAACAAGGTTTGAATATGCGCCGTCACGGTGAACCTTGAGAAGAGCTTCAAATGCGACCTGTCTCGCACTTTTCATAAATCAAACATCCTTTCGGAAAATCAGTTTCGTGTTCTGTTAAATCTGAAAATAAGCCTGAGAAGGTTTGCAAGAGCAACAAGCATCGACGCAACATATGTCATCGCTGCTGCAGAAAGCACCTTTTCTGCTCCGCTTATTTCATCATCATAAAGCAAGTTTGCTTCTTTGATAACTTTTATTGCTCTTCGGCTTGCATTGAATTCAACGGGAAGAGTTGCAAGCTGAAAAACAAATATTGTTCCGTAAAGAACAAGACCCGCAATTATCAACGGTTCAAATCCCATAAAAAATCCGATAAGTGCAAGCGGCAAACCAAGGCGAGAGCCGATATTGCACACGGGAACAAGAGCAGTTCTGATTTTAATGGGAATATAACTTTCTGCATGCTGAGCGGCGTGACCTGCTTCATGGCAAGCAATTCCGACTGCGGAAATGGATGTTGAACCGTATACACCCTGAGAAAGCCTTATAACCTTCGCCTTAGGGTCATAATGGTCGGTGAGTTTGCCTGATATCTGCTCAATTCTGACATCTGTTATTCCGTAAAAACTCAGCACTGCCTGAGCGGCATATGCACCGCTTATTCCTCTTGAATTGAGAACTTTTGAAAACTTGCTGTATGAAGAATTAACTTTGTGTTGAGCTATTCCCGAAATAATAAGCGCAGGAATAACAAGAATTATATACCAATAATCTATAAAATAACCCGGATAAAACACCGATATGCACCCTCTTATTCAAATTTATCATTTGAGGAAAGCGGATTGCCTCTGAGAAAATCAGCGGCAGACATCGCTTTTTTGCCTTCAGACTGAAGATTCAGAATTTCAATGCAGTTGCCGTCTCCGCAAGCAACAACAAGCCTTTTGCCCGCTTCAACAATTTCACCGGCATTATTTCCCTTTGCATCGGCAAGAACACTTCTGTGGATTTTCACAGTTTTGCCGTTGAGCTTTGCGTTAGCTGAAGGCCATGGTGAAAGACCTCTTATTTTATTATGCACTTGCTGTGCAGTCATAGTCCAATCAATAGGCGAAATCTCTTTGGAAAGCATGGAAGCATAGGTGAATTTTTCATGATTCTGTTTTTCGGGCTTAAGTTCACCGTTTTCAAGGGCGATGATTGTTTTCTCAAGTATATCTGCTCCAAGGATGGAAAGCCTGTCGTGAAGCTCACCTGCTGTTTCGTTTTCGCCAATTTCAATTTCGCCCTTGATGAGCATATCGCCCGTATCAAGACCCTCATCCATCTGCATCGATGTTACACCGGTTTTTTCAAACCCGTTTATAACAGACCACTGAATGGGCGCGGCACCGCGAAGCTCAGGAAGAAGTGATGCATGAATGTTGATACATCCGTATTTTGGATATTCAAGGATTTCCTTCGGAAGAATCTTTCCGTACGCAACAACGATACAAAGCTCAGGATCTGCTTCTTTGAGCATTTCAAGAGCAGTGCCGTCTTTCATTTTTGTCGGCTGATAAACTTTTATATTGTTTTCCGTTGCAAGAACCTTGACGGGCGGCGGAGTTAAAATCATTTTTCTGCCCTGAGGTTTATCAGGCTGAGTAAACACACCCGTAACTTCGTGACCGCAGTCAATAAGCTTCTGAAGGCACGGAACGGCAAATTCGGGAGTGCCCATAAAAACTATTCTCATTCGGAAATCTCCTTCTTAACAACTCTCTGAGTGAAAACCACACCGTCAAGATGGTCAAGTTCATGACAGAAGCAACGTGCCTTGAGATCTTCCCCTTTATAAATGCACCATTTACCGTTTCTGTCCTGCGCTTTAACTCTGACAACGGCGGGTCTTGCGGTAACGCCAACCTCACCGGGCAACGAAAGGCAGCCTTCCTCCTCAAACTGTGAACCTTCACTGCTTGTTATTTCAGGATTGATAAGTTCAATATATCCGTCGCCGCAGTCAATAACGACAACTCTTCTCAAGATACCCACCTGAACAGCAGCGAGACCAACGCCGTTTGCGTTATACATTGTTTCTTTCATATCGTCAAGAAGCTGCCATAAGCGGGAATCAAATTTTTCAACTTTTCGTGATGTTTTTGCCAAAATCGGGTCTCCGATTTTTACTATGTTTCTGATTGCCATAAAAGTCAATCCTTTCAGTTTTTGCTATACTGCCGTATCGGGATTAATATCCGCATATACGGTTACTTTTGAAAATCGAGATTCTTTGGATATTGATTTAATTATTTCAGAAATCATCTGTCTGAATCTTGAAGTGTTTCTGCATTTAACAATAATCCGATATCTGTATTTTTCGCTGATTTTTGCAACTCTTGCAGGCATAGGGCCAAGAACAATAAGTTTCTCACCCTTATAATCTCCCGATGAGAATTGCTTAAGCAGATTTATTGTTTCATTTGCCGCAATTTTAACAATTGTTTCGTTTTCGCCCGTAAAACCGATAACACAAAGATCGCAGAAAGGCGGATAAATAAGCCCTTTACGAAGTCTGATTTCGGTTTTGAAAAATTCATCATAATCCTGCTTTGCGGCAAGCCTGATTATTTCATTTTCGGGTGTTAAAGTTTGGATAATCGCTCTGCCTTCATATTCACCTCTGCCTGACCTGCCCACAACCTGAGTAAGCAGTGAAAAGGTTTTTTCAAGGCTGCGAAAATCATCATTATATAGTTGCTGGTCAACCGACACAACACCAACAAGTGTTACGGCGGGAAAATTCAGCCCCTTTGCAACCATCTGAGTGCCTATCATTATATCGTATTCGCCCTTGGCAAAGCTTTCGAGAAGCTTTTCGTGAGAATTTTTGCCCGATGTTGAATCGGTATCCATTCTCACAATACGAGCATCGGGTAGCAAAGCGGCAAGCTCATCTTCAATCTTCTGAGTACCGAAGCCCGAATATCTTACGGCATCCTGACCGCATTCGGGGCATATGCTTGAAAACGGCACGGAATAACCGCAATAATGACACATAAGACGGGAATTTGCCGAATGATATGTCATTGAAATGCTGCAATGAGGGCAGCATATAACCTCTCCGCATGAATTGCAGGCAGAAAAAGTGTGAAAGCCTCTTCTGTTAATAAGAAGAATAGACTGTCTGCCGTTTTCGAGATTGCTCTTAAGACCCTCATAAAGGGTCTGGCTGATAGCCTTGCTGCCTTTTGCTTTTTCTGCAGTTCGCATATCAACCGTATCAACCTGAGGCAAAACAGCATTGCCGTATCTTTGCGTTAATGTGCAGAGCTCATATCTTCCGCTCTGAGCTGCGGCAAAACTTTCAACGCTCGGCGTTGCCGATGCAAGCACAAGCAAGCATTTGCTGTATGCCGCTCTGTATTTTGCAACATCAATAGCATTATATCGGGGAGTTTGCTCGGATTTATAGGTGTGCTCCTGCTCTTCATCAATAATAATCAACCCTATATTTTCAGCAGGTGCAAAAACAGCACTTCGGGTTCCTATTATTATTTTTGCCTGACCTTTCTTAACATTTTTCCATTGGTCAAGCCTTTCTCTTACGGAAAGTGCACTGTGAAAAACAGCTATGTCACCGCCGTACCTTTTGCAGAAAAGAGAAATTGTTTGCGGAGTAAGCCCGATTTCAGGCACCATAACAATAACGGATTTCCCCGATTCAAGCACCTTATCGATAACGCTCATATAAACCGAGGTTTTACCGCTTCCCGTAACACCGTAAAGCAAAGAAACACACGGTTTTCCCGAAAGAGCAAGCGAAGAAAGTTTTTCAAAAGCATTCCTCTGCTCTTCGGTAAGAGATATTTCTGTTTTATGACCTATTGTATCCGAAAAATCGGGAAGCTTCATAACTTCCTGCTCATAAAGCTCTGCAGCGCCCGCTTTAACAAGCGCATTTGCAACAGCGGGTGTCAGACCCGTAAAATAACAAAGCTCCTTTATGCTCGCATAACCGATATCACAAAGCACGGTATACATTTCTTTCTGTTTCTTCGTTAAATTTGAAACATTAAATTCAGAAACAGGGCGAAGCATTTTAACCGTTAAATCGCCAATGTTGCGAACTGCATCGTGACTGCAGACAAGCAATCCTTTTTTCACCATAGAATCAAGAACCGTTATTCTGTTTTCGATTCCGAGAGCTTTAAAAATCGCATCAGCCTTAACAAAAACCGCTCGTTTATAAAGATAATCAAGGATTTCTTTTTCAGTTTCACTGATTTTTTCGAAAGAGTCGTCAGGTATATCAGCACTGACTGCATATGATGAAATTATTCTGTGATTTATACCTGTCGGAAGCATTGCCTTAGCCGCTTCATAAAGTGTACAGAAAGTGCGGTCTTTAATCCATTCGGCAAGACCGAGCATCTCTTCGTTGAGCATAGGCTCATCATCAAGAATTTCAAGAATTTTCTTTGTTCTTTTGCTTTCGCTTTTATCGGTTATATCAAAAATAAATCCTATGCATTTTTTGTTGCCGTTGCCGAACGGAACGGTAACCCTGCAGCCTTTTTTTGCTGATGTTTCAAGTGCGGCGGGAATTTCATAATCAAATGCTTTATCAAAGGTAAACACAGCCGATTCAACGGCAACCTTTGCATATTTCATATGATTCACTCCCCCGCTTCAACATTTTTTTATAATCAGATATTTCTGATTTCTTCAGGTTCTACGATAACGTAATCACCCTCAAGAATTTCTTCAAGAGCCATACTTACAGGCTTCTCTGTGATGATGATTTTATTTTCTTCTGCATTTTCTGCAATTTCTCTTGCTCTTTTTGCTGTTGCTGTTACAAGAGAATAACGGCTGAGATGATTTTTGAGAACACCTCTTAAATCGGGATTAAACATTATTGATTACCTCACTTACAATTTTTTTATTTCTTGCTGTTTTAAAACTTTCAGCATCAATTATTTTGCTGAAATTTTCAACACAGTTTTCAACAGTATCATTAACAACGATATAATCGTAGTCATATGCTTTGCGAATTTCTTCGCGGGCAATAACAAGACGATGATTGATTGTTTCTTCATCTTCTGTGTTTCTTCCGCGAAGGCGCTGTTCAAGAACACCCAATGAAGGCGGCATATTGAAAACGCTTACAACATCAGAGCAGATATTTTTGATTTTTTCAGCACCCTGAACCTCAATTTTGAGAATTACGTTTTTGCCTGCTTTCAACATTTCTTCAACAGGATCTTTTGGCGTTCCGTAAAGATTGCCTGCATATTCTGCATATTCAAACATTCCTCCGCAAGCAATTTTCTTTTCAAAAAATTCACGGTCAACAAAGTAATAATGTACGCCGTCAATTTCGCCTTCTCTTGCTTTACGGGTTGTCATTGAAATTGAGATAACAGTATCTTCACGCTTTTTTATAAGTTCATTAAGAACAGTATCTTTGCCTGAACCTGAGGGACCCGAAAATGTTATAAGTATTCCTCTGTCAGTCATCTTCAGTTTCCTCCTCATCATCAAGCTCGTCCATATCATCATTGAGTCTGTTTGCAACGGTTTCACTCTGAAGATATGTGAGAATAACATGGTCGCTGTCTGTTATAATTACAGCTCTTGTTCTTCTGCCGTGTGTTGCGTCAATAAGAGTTCCCTTTTCTTTGCACTCCTGAATAATTCGCTTTATGGGTGCTGATTCAGGGCTGACAATCGCAACAAGACGGCCGGCGTTAATCATATTGCCAAAACCAATATTTATCAGCTTCATTGCACTACCTCTTATTCTATATTCTGAATCTGCTCTCGGATTTTCTCGATTTCAGCTTTGATTGAAACAACTCTTCGGGCAATTTCAACATCCTGAGCTTTTGACCCGATTGTGTTTGCTTCTCTGTTGAGCTCCTGAACAAGAAAATCCATCTTTTTGCCGACTGCATCGCTCTGTTCAAGGAACGAACGAAGCTGTGAAATATGACTGCGAAGTCTGACAGTTTCTTCAGCAACAGCAATTTTATCAGCAAAGATTGCGGCTTCCGTAAGAATTCTCTGTTCGTCAATATGTGTATCACCGAGAAGTTCTTTGAGCCTGCCGAGAAGTTTTTCGTTATATTCCGCAACGGTCTGCGGCGAACGCTCTTCTATAAACTCAACATTTGAAATAATTTCATCAAGTCTTGAAAGAACATCCGCTTTAAGCCTTGCGCCTTCTCTTTCTCTCATTGCGATAAAGCCTTCAAGAGCAGCCTGAGCAACAGTTTGAACAGCTGCCCATATTCTGTCTTCATCAGCGGCTTGCTTGCGAACAGCAAAGATATCACTTACCCTTGAAATATCAGAAACCTTGATATTGTTTTCAAGACCGTATGTTTCAGAAAGTTCCTTATAAGCATCAAGATAACCCTTCACGAGCGAATGATTAAGGCTGATAACGGTATCAGGTTCTTCAACCGCTTCAATCTGAACATAGCATTCCATCTTGCCTCTTGTGAGCTTACCGTTAAAAAAGCTCTTAAGCTTTTCATCGAGAAAACCGTAGCTTCTGGGAAGCTTTGAAGAAAATTCAAAATATCTGTGATTAACACTTTTTATTTCAACTGTTATATTCATACCGTCTGCGAGCTGCTGTGATCTGCCGTAGCCGGTCATACTTTTTATCATTGGATTAAACATCTCCTGTTATTGATTCATATGGCCGCAAGTGCAGCCTGAAGCAAGCGCTTCGGGTATTTCAACGCTGAGCACATCAATGCCTGAAAAACCGAGTCTGATAAACGCCGCCGATGAAAGTTCATTGCTTATTCTGGCAATATAAGCATTTCTGTTTGCTGCATAATTCATCGCTGCCCTTGCAAGACCTTCAGTTATTATATCATCCGAACAGTCCACAAGGGTAAATGACATATTATATCCTTCAAGCAAAAATTCGCATCTGCCGATTTCATTTTCACCGTCAAGAGCAGTCATTCCGATTTTATCTGCATTTTCATACGGAATAAATCTTATCATTTTGACCCTCCGTTTGTTTTTGCACCGGCATTCTTAAGCAATCCTTCAACCTCTGCAGGAGTAAGATCTCTCCACTCGCCTGTCTGAAGCATTCCAAGTTTTACGGAACCGATTGCAATTCTGCGAAGCCTTGCAACCTCAAGAGAAACTGCCTCACACATTCTGCGTATCTGACGGTTTCTGCCTTCATAAAGAACAATTTCAACAACCGCTCTGTCTTCTTCTTTTGAGATTATTCTAACCTCTGCAGGAGCAGTCATTCGTCCGTCAAGTTCAACACCCGTTGCAAGGATATCTGCTTGCTCAGATGTTATTCCGGGTCGAACCGTTACACGATAGGTTTTGGGAACATGCCTTGAAGGGTGCATCATTGCGTTAGCAAAAGCACCGTCGTTTGTGAGAATAAGCGCTCCTTCAGACACTCTGTCGAGCCTGCCGACAGGATATATGCGTTCTTTTACATCACGAACAAGCTCAAGAACACACTTTCTGCCGAGATCATCGTCTGTGGTTGTTACATATCCTCTGGGTTTATTGAGAAGAATATAGCGAAGGTTATTTTCTTTTCTGACTTTTTTACCTCTTACGGTAACGGTATCCCTTTTGGGGTCAACACTGTCACCTATCTGAGCTACGGCACCGTTAACCTTAACCATACCGCCTCTTATCATTTCTTCAGCCTTGCGTCTTGAAGCAACGCCCGCCTCCGAAAGAAATTTCTGAAGCCTGATTTTATTATCGGCCAATTATTTCACCTCTGAAAATCCGAAAAATTCTTTTATATGCCGAATTAATTCCGAAAAATTATTTTTTTTAACAGTTTCATCGTTTGTTACTTGCGCCCTGATTCGTTCAACCGATTCCGAAGCGAAAACGGAAGACTCTGCAACAATATCACCGTCTGAATTCATAAACCGAACAACGCCGACAATATCATTCTTTTCTACAGGTGCATATATCACAGGATTAATCAAAATCTGAGCATAACAATTCTCACCCGAAATCCAATAAGGAAATTCGGCAATCTGAGCAGAAACGCTTCTTTTTGTTCCGCCAACAATATTCAACTTAACTTCACTCAGGTCACAAACGGCAAGCGCACCTTTAATCTTTGAAAAACCGTATTCAAACATTGAAATATGGTCATTCCAGTCATCGGGAGCGTTAAGCGTAACAGCGATAAGCATAACACCGTTTCTCTCTGCTGCGCTGACAAGACATCTGCCGCTCTTTTTGGTGAAACCTGTTTTGATACCGATTGTATCACCGTAAAGCCATAACAGCCTGTTATGATTTGTTAATGTGCGAGCATACGGCGGATTGCCGTAAGTAAGTCTTGCACTCTTCTGAACACATATTGAAGCAAACTCGGGATTAGCCATACATTCACGGGCAAGAAGAGCCATATCATAAGCCGTTGAATAATGATTTTCATCATCAAGACCCGATGCGGTAACAAAATTGGAATTGTTCATTCCGATTTGTTTTGCACGATCGTTCATACGCTCTGAAAAATCTTCGGGGCTGCCCGAAAGCACATAAGCAACCGTGTTTGCCGCATCATTTCCTGACTGAAGAAGCATACCGTATACAAGCTCATTCATCGAAACGCTGTCACCCGCCTGAAGGCCCATAGATGTTCCTTCAACTCTGACCATTTCGTCTGTTACGGTTATTTCAGTGTTAGGCACAGCTGCTTCAAGCGCCAGAAGCGAGGTCATTATTTTTGTTGTGCTTGCCATTGAAAGCTTCTTATCGGCATTCTTTGAAAATATGACCTCACCGCTATCTGCACGCATAAGCACCGCTCCTTCAGCCGAAACATAAACCGAAGCGTAAGCGGATATGTTGAATAATGAAGCGATAAAACAAACGGCTAATAAAACTGTTATTCTCTTTTTCACTCAGAACTCATCCTCACATATCAAAATAGTAAAATATATGCAGATGAGATGAATTTAATAATCAGGCATTGGGCTCTGAAGAGCTCATATAGTCTTCAATTGCGTTATCAACTGTCTTATCTTTGTTTGTGAGCTGACCGATAACCTCTGTTGCCTTATCTACGATATCGGGAACCATACCGATCACTCTTTCAACTGAGCCTTCAGCTGCGTTGATGTATCTGACAGTAACATTGCCGTTATTAACAACAAGGAATGCAACGGGAGAAATTGTGATGCCTGCTCCGCCGCCGCCGCCGAAAAGCTCCTGATTATTCTTTGAAGGGAAGTCTGTGCCGCCCGATGCAAATCCGTATGTTACCTTTGACACAGGAATAACCTGAAGTGTATCGCTGATACGGATGGGCTCACCGATAATTGTGCTTACATCCACAAGATCCTTGATTTTTTCAATTGATGTTCCGAGAATTCCTGATGCTGACTGTTCTTTCATTTTGTTTTCCGCCTTTCAAAAATATTTTTTATTTACTAACCTGCTTTTCCACATCGTTTTTCTGTTCGTTGCTGTGCATAAGCAGTTTTATTACCACTTTGAACAAAAGCTCAACAAGCACAATTATAATTGCATTTATAAGCTTTATCGGTCTGACAGTGATATATGTATGAAGCTTCGCTTCATTTTTGCCGTAGATAAAATCGGGTGATATATCGAGACTGTATTTCTTCACTCTCATATTGCTCACAATCAATCCCATTGCAGGGAAAGCCGCTGAGCAGGTTTTTCCGTACTTTATTGCAGTTTCAGCCGAATCACCCGCACCGACACTCAATGCAATAAAAAGTTCTTCAAAAAGGAAGGCTCTGCCTATTCTTTTAAACATACCGCCTAAAGCGCTTGAGGCATCCTTAAGAAGCTGAACGACGCCTTCGACACCCTTGTTTCTGTAAAACCGAACAAACATATTGTCCTTCTTTTTCTTTTTGGGTTCGGAAATAACTTCGCTTTCTTCTTTTTCTTTCTCTTCTTTTTTCTTCTTTTCTTTTTTGGGCTTATCCTCATCTTTAGGCAAAATCTTGAATTTTAAGAAAAGCCATTTGAGTGTAACCGTAACATCATCTTCATAATGAACCGTTACGGCAAGCTTAACCGAAAGCAAAATCAAGAAAAACGCAATTATACCGAGAATAATATAAAGTGCCGTCAATCTATCGCCTCCTGCTCTTCACTCTGGAAAAAGTTTCTTATCTGTTCTCCTTGCTCATTATCTATTTCGTCATCACGCTCTGCATCAATATCGGGCTTTTCGGGAAGCTCGGGCAAATCTGCAAGCGAAGACAAACAGAAACATCTGAGAAAATCGGGAGTTGTTCCGTAAAGAAGCGGTCTACCGGGTAAATCAAGCCTTCCTTTTTCTTCAAGAAGACCCTTCTGACAAAGTGTTGCAACAACACCTGAGCAATCAACGCCTCGTATCTGTTCAATATAAGCTTTTGTTACAGGCTGATTATATGCAACAACTGCAAGAACCTCAAAAGCAGCCGGCGATAAAGGAGCGTTTTTCTTCATATCAAGAACATCCCTCACGTGACGGGCATATTCAACTCGAGAACAAAGCTGATATTTACTGCCGAGCCTGAGCAGACATATTCCGCTGCCTCTTTCATCAAGGCTTCTCGAAAGCTCCCAGAGAGCTCCCGAAACAACATCAGGTTCAATTTCAAGCGCTTGAGCCATTCTTGAAATTTCAACAGGCTCGCCTGAAGCAAAAAGTATTGCTTCGCACGCAGCTCGAATCTGTTCATTCGTCAATCTCTATCCTCTCCTCTCCGCCTTCAAGCAGTGTTATGCTCATATCCTCACCGCTGCCTTCAATATGAATTCGCTTTGCCTTCGCCATCGCAAGAAGCGCAAGGAAAGTTGCAACCATTTCAGAGCGTGATTCGGATTCTTCAAAAAATGAGATAAATCTGTGGTCTTTTCTGTTTTTGAATTTATCGATTATAAAGCTGATTCTTGAAGCAACAGAAACGATTTTATGAGCAACAATGCCTCTGAACGCTTCAATCGGAGGCGGAAGCTTTCGCTTACCTTTGCCCACCGCAGCCATATATGCCTTGAATATTTCAACAGGCTCGTGAATTCTTGTGTAGGTCATATCAACTTCTATTTCTTCGGGAGGTCTTGAATAAAAATCAAAACCTTTTGCCTGATTCTGAAGCTTACCTGCAACAAGTTTGCAATCCTGATATTCCGTAAGCTCTCCTCTGAGCTCTTCAACAAGCTTTTCAGCCTCTTCGTGAACGGGAAGAAGAGAAACGGTTTTAATATAAAGAAGTCTTGCCGCCATTTCAAGAAATTCACTTGAGATATCAAGATTATCTTCCTGCATCTGACGAACATAATCGAGATACTGCTCAATAATCTCCATAAGCGGAACATCATTGATGCTTAGTTTCTTTTTTGCAATAAGCTGAAGCAACAAATCCATTGGGCCTTCAAAAACTTCAAGCTTATACTGTAGCTTTTCCAAAAAACAATCCCCTTTCGGTCTGTCAGCCGATTAACATAAACGGAAGATCTGCAACATAGCTGAGACCTGTCATCACAATGCCCGTAAGAAATCCGAGCGGCGCATCAAGCACGCCTAAAAAGATAAGTGCAAAAATACCAAGAATGATATATCTTTCATAGCGCATTATTTTGAAATAATATTTTGTGGGTATGATCAGTGTTGCAATTCTTGACCCGTCAAGAGGCGGAATCGGCAAGAAATTGAACACTGCAAGGCTGACATTGATTTGTGCGGCAAAATAGAAGAAAAGATAAGCCGCTTTCGCAAATGTGACAGCATAAAAAATCGAAGCAACATTTGCAAGAACAAGAAAAATCAAAGCCATAAGAATATTTGAAACAGGCCCTGCAAGCGCAGTAAGCGCCATACCGAGTTTGGGATTTCTGAATTTGCGGGGATTAACGGGCACAGGCTTTGCATAACCAAAACCGACAAGCAAAATCATAAGCGCACCCATAAGATCAATATGTGCCATCGGTGAAAGCGTGAGTCTGCCTTTAAGCCTTGCCGTATCATCACCAAGCTTTGTTGCAATCAGTGCATGAGCATACTCGTGAACCGGAAGTGTGCAAAACACAACAAACACGCTGACCATAAGCCCGATGATTACCTGTTTAAAATCACCGGTTGTTATTAAATCCAAAAGCATTGTTAATCCTTTCTGCCGATAACGGCACGTTCAATTTCATTAAAATCCGTTAACGAATAAACATCGTCAAACAAATCAGAAAAAAGATTTATTATTTTTTCTGCCTGACCTTCTCCGCATTCTACCGCAACTGCTTTAGAATAAGGAAGCCATTTTTCAGCAATTGCATTATAAAAAACATATCCGTCCTCGCCGCCATCAAGAGCCATATGCGGTTCATATTGAACTTCAGCCTGAAGTGATGCAATATCGGCACTCTCGATATAAGGCGGATTTGAAAGAATCAAATCAGGTTCGGTAATTCCGAAATATTCAAAACCGTCAAAAATATCTCCGTTAATTATTCTTGCATTTTTGCAGTTGAACTTTTTCAGATTTTTTTCAAGATACGAAAATGCTTCGGGAGATTTTTCAATAAGTATAACCTCAGAATCGGGACGATTTTTCGCAACCGTAAGACCGATGCAGCCCGTACCTGAACATAAATCAACCACAACAGGATTGGATTTGTTTTTGAGATAATCAAGAGCGAAATCAACAAGCAACTCAGTTTCAGGCCTCGGAATAAGAACACCTTCACCAACTTCAAAGCTTTCACCGTAGAAATCCCACGAGCCGATAACATACTGAACAGGAATTCCGCTTGCTCTGTTGTTGATTTTTTTTATAAACTGCTCCGCTTTATATTCATCCGCAATATCGTTGCCGTGAAAAATCAAATATTCACTGCCACAGTTAAACACGCTTTCAAAAATCCAACGGGCTTCATTACGGCTGTTATCAATTTTGTTATTTTCAAGAATCGATTTGCCGTTTTCAAAAAGCTGAGATAATGTCATTCGTTATTCTCCGAATTTTCTTCTGTTGTAACTTCGGCAACTTCTCCGCTGAGAGCTGCTTTCATTGCTTCAATTGCAACTTCAATAATTGCATCATCGGGCTCTGCTGTTGTTATTCTCTGCATCAGAAGACCGGGTGCTGAAAGAAGTTTTGTAAATTTATTGGGATATTTGCCGGCAAGCTGAATAAACTCAAAACCAACACCCATAATAACGGGCATCATAAGAAGTTTGACAGCAACCCATATAATGGTTTTTTCTGTAAGTGCAGGAAAAGCAACAGCAACAATCGATGAAATAAGAATACTCAGAAGAATTGTTACGAAAATGAAGCTTGTTCCGCATCTGGGATGGCAACGTTTTTCGTTTCTTATATTTTCAACAGTAAGCTCTTTGCCGTGTTCAAAAGCAAAGATTGTTTTATGCTCTGCACCGTGATACATATAAACCCTGTGAATTTCTTTCATTTTTGAAACCGCATACATATAAATCACAAAAATAACAACTCTAATAAATCCTTCGATTATTGCACGCCACGGTATAAGTGCTCCGTTTTCGAAATATGATCGCCAGGGTAATACAACATCATCAAAAACAACACCGTTAATCAGATCAAAAACAAGGCTCGGAAGATACATAAAAAGTCCGAATGCAAGAAAAATTCCGAGAACGGCTGAGATGAAACCGATAACAGCCATCATTTTGGGGCCGAAATGGTCATTAATCCACTTGTCAAGCTTTGACTCGTTTTCTTCCGTTTCCATATCAAGAGAAGTTTTTTCGGCTGATTCCATAAGGAGTTTATATCCGAAAATCATTGACTCAACAAAAGAAACAACACCTCTGAGAACAGGTATATTAAAGAACTTTATCTTTTTGCGGATTGAAACAAAGTTCTTCATCTGTGTTTCTATCGACCCGTCAGGCAATCTGAGCGACATCGCCGTACCCTTCGGACCTTTCATCATAATTCCTTCCATAAGCGCCTGACCGCCTACGGCAATATATTCATTCTTCTTTTTGCTCATCGACAATGATTTCTCCTTCTTTTTCAGAAATATCATATTCAACAGGCTCAATCGGGAAAGTTATTCTGACAGTTGTTCCTTCACCGTAAACACTGTCAACATCAAGCCCGCCGTTATGGAGCCTTACAATTTCATCTGCAACAGCAAGACCGATTCCGGAACCTCTGACTGTTGTGTTAGCCTTATAAAATTTTTCTTTAACGTGCGGCAAATCCTCGGGCGGAATACCTGAACCAGTATCACTTACGGAAACAATCAGTGTTGCGGGATTCGGAATTTCTGCATAAACTGTTATTTTTCCACCGTGCTCTGAATATTTGAGGGCGTTATCAAGAATGTTGATGAACACTTGCTTTATTCTTGAAGCATCGCCCTGAGCGGGAGCGGGAAAATGAGGAACATTATATACAACATCGATTCCTTCTTTGATCGAACGCTCTTTAAAAGCAAAAACAACTTCATCAAGTTCAGCAAGAATATCAATCTTCTCGATGTTAAGCATCATTCTGCCGCTGCTCATACGAGAGAAATCAAGAAGCTCTTCAACCATATCATTAAGCCTTGAAGCTTCATTAATAATAACACTCATACCCCTCTGTGTCATTGCGGGGTCGGTATCATCAATCTGCATAAGAGTTTCTCCCCAGCCTTTGATTGCTGTAAGAGGAGTTCTGAGTTCATGCGAAATTGTTGAAATGAAATCGTTTTTCATTCTGTCTGAAACCGAAAGCTTTGTTGCCATATCATTAATCGTTGTGCAAAGCTCGCCGATTTCATCGTTATACGGATAATGATCTATTCTTGCTGCAAGGTCGCCGCCTGCGATTCTTTTTGCAGTTTCGCCGATATCCTTTACGGGGTTAACAATCGAACGGATAAACACACTGCCTGAAAAAATAACAAGAATAAACATACAGATGCAAGCAACTGCAATAATAAACGAAATTCTGACAAGCTGAGCATCAATAGCTTCCAGCGAAATCATAAACCTGACCGCTCCGCCAACATTTCCGTTAGGATAATTATAAGCGCAGGTTGAAGCCATTATTTTTTCACCCGACGGAAGCTTGCCCGTCCATTTTGAAACACCTTCGCCGCTGACAGCCGCAACAAAATCCGGCATATCAACCTTTTCGTTAATTTCAAATCCGCTGGAAGAAAGGATAACGTTTCCTCCGCTGTCAATTATCCATACAGCCATTATATCTTTATCGGAAAAACTTTCGATATAACGTCTGCCCGCCGCTTCAAATCCACCCGAAGATTCCATGCTGAGATTGAAACTTGATGCAATTTCATTCGTCGAATGTGAATCAAGCGCCATATCGGCAACGCTGTAATAATAATTTCTGAGTGAGAGAAACAAAACAGATGAAACAACAACCAAAATCACAACAATGATAGATGCAACATTCAGAAACCATCTTTTTGTGATACTGAAAAATTTCAAGCTGTCTGCCTCCCTTCAAATTTATACAATCAGATTATCCACTTATAACCGACACCCCAGATTGTTGTGAGATGTTTCGGCATTGAAGGCTCGTCCTCAACCTTCATCCTGAGTCTTCTGATATTTACATCAACTATTTTTTCTTCGCCGAAATATTCACTGCCCCAGACTTTGTTGAGAATATCCGTTCTGCTGAGT
>JAZLBI010000104.1:0-11093 GCA_045613625.1 Acutalibacteraceae bacterium
GCCAACATGACCTGCATTTGTTGAAATTAAAGTTTGATTTCGATTTCAACGCCTGCGGGAAGCTCAAGACCTGTCAGAGCTTCAACTGTTTTAGCTGAGGGTCTGATGATGTCGATAAGCCTTTTGTGTGTTCTCTGCTCAAACTGCTCTCTGCTGTCCTTATACTTGTGAACAGCACGAAGGATTGTTACGACTTCCTTCTCTGTGGGAAGGGGAACGGGACCTGATACCTGAGCACCTGTTCTCTTAGCGGTCTCAACGATCTTTTCCGCTGCCTTGTCTACAAGGCTGTGGTCGTAGCCCTTGAGTCTGATTCTGATCTTTCCCTTAACTGCCATGTGAACGCCTCCTTAGAATTTGGCGGGCTGTGAATTGCAAATTCGTGAAAACCGACCCGGGTGTTTCAACCCGTCCGATTTAAAAACCGGAAAAACAATATTTCCGGGAAAGCTTTCGCTCATTTGCACATAGGTATCCCGCAACAAGGCTGCCCGGGAACGGCAGACCTTTGCAAGGACACAATTCGCCCGGTTTAAAATCGGACATACTCCGCAGAAATTTCCCGCTTCAGTGAGCGGCCACCTCCTGCATCAACGCATATCAGCATGGTTTCAGAAGATTTTCGGGCATAGTTGCCCCTTTGTCCTGAACCCGTGCCCTAAGATAATAACATAATATAAATGCTGTGTCAATAGTTTTTTTCAAATTTTTTCAAATTTTTCAGAGCCCTCAATCCCAATGATATCAAGGGTTTTGGCGCTTTACTGCGATGAATTGAACTTCGCCGCAAAAGCATATATATAAAAGGTATATATAATATATATTCACCCCACCATATAGTGTGGTTTTCTGAAATTTATCACCTAAATACAGAAAATTCTTAAGTTGAATTTTATTCAATTTCAATTTTTTACACTCGTGAAATAAGTTTTTCGACAATTCTATTTGTTAAATTCGAATTTTTACTGCCCAAAAAAATTTTTAATTACTTGCCATTCTTTTCGCTTTGTGGTAATATATTGGTAATACTTTAACTAAAAGGAGACAATTTTATGATAGGTTTAGGCACATGGTCTTGCAAGGTTAACACAATGTTTTTCTCAGGCGAAGCCAAAATCAAAATATTTGATGATAACGGCAAATACGGCTTTGAACTCAATGTTCCCGGCGTAACCGTTCCCGATATCGATGTTAAAAAAGTTGAAGAGGATGACGATACTGTTATTGCAATTGTTCAGACAAGCCTTCTTCCCGATAAAGATATCGAACTCAACGTTACATTTGACGGCGATGAATTCGACGGTTTTGTTAAAATCCCCTTCCTCGGCAAAGTTAAATTCAAGGACGGTCACAGAGTAGCCGAATAACAGCACTCTTAACAAAAATACGGATGTGAGTAAATGAAAAATATTTTTATCAGTTATTCAAGCAAGGACAGGGAATTTGCCTATAATCTGGTTGAATTTCTTGAGCATAACGGAGTTCAGTGCTTCATTGCGCCCCGAGATATCGACGGCGGAAAGCCCTATGCTTCAGCTCTTATGGACGCAATATACAACTGCGCCGCTGTTTTGCTTGTTGCCTCAAAATCAATAAACGAATCGGAACACGTTCTCAACGAGGTTGATGTTGTTTTTGCAAAGAAAAAGACCATTCTTCCCGTTTTTGTTGAGGATTTTGAACTCAGCGATGATTACAGATATTATCTCGGCAGAAAACACTGGATTATTGCTTACCCCGATCCTCCTCAAACATATTTCCAGAAAATTCTCGACACTGTTTCAAAATATCTTCCCACAGAGGCTCCCGTGGTTGAGCTTGTGCCCGAAAAAGCAGAACCTATTGATTTATCAAAAACAACCGTTTTCGATTATTATCCCGAAAGAGGTATTATGGTAAATCCCGAGGACCATCAGAGAAACGTCAGCTTCCGCACGGATACCATTGTTAATATGATGGGCGGTATTTTTGAAAGAGTTGAAGAAATTGCGGGAAGCGAAGCTGCGGAAAGCATTTTTTATGACAGCGGTTACTCAAGCGGCAAAAGTTTTTCTGAAAAAATCAACAACCAGTGGGATACAGGCTATTCTTTTGAGGATATAAAGAAAAAAATCAACAAATGGTGCGAATTCGATTCGGCTGTCGGTTGGGGTCTTTTCTCTTCTGAAATAACAATTGATGAAGAAAACGATTGCCTTACGGGCAAAATAAGAATAAACGAGCCCTTTATTGTTGACCATAAGAAAAAAAGAAAGATTTGCGCCTTCATCCGCGGATATTCTTCGGGTGTTGTTGAAAATCTTCTCAACTCCATTGAAGTTGAACTCACCTGCAGCGAATGCCCCCTCAAGAGCAGATTCAAAACCCAGTGTGTGTTTGAACTCAAAACGAAATAATCATAGGACGGCTTATTAATGAAAATTCTGGTTATTTTTACCGGTGGCACCATCGGAAGCTGCGAAAAAAACGGCAGCATATCAACCGATGAAAGCACAAAATATGTTTTAATCAACCAATACAAGGCTTCTCACAGCGGGGTCGATTTTCATATCAGCGCCCCCCTCAATGTGCTGAGCGAAAATCTTTCGGCAAGCGAGCTCAACCTGCTTCAGAAAGAAATTGTTTCAAAGCTCGGCGCAAACTACGACGGCATTATCGTCACTCACGGCACGGATACCCTTCAGTACACCGCCGCCGCAATCGATTATGCTGTTTGCGGCTGCAATCTTCCTGTTGTGCTTGTTTCATCGGATTATCCGCTTGAAGACGAAAGAACAAACGGCCACGCAAACTTTGAAGCAGCCGTTGAATTCATAAAAAGCAAGGCGGGAAACGGCATTTTTGTCAGCTACAAAAACAGCACAGACTGCTTCACAAGCATCCACCTTGCATCACGCATTCTTCAGCACGGCGAATGCAACGCAGATATTTACAGCATTGAAGGAAGCACTTACGCAAAGTATGACGGCGCAATAACCCTCTGCAATGCGATGCTTTCCGAAAATAAAAACCCTCTCGGATATGTTCCTTATACGGATGATTCAGGTGTTCTTGTTATCGACAGCCGACCGGGCGACTGTTTCTCATATTCGCTTGATGAGGTTAAGGCAATCATTCTCAAGCCCTATCACTCTGCAACTCTCAACACCGCAAGCGCGGCTCTTGAAGCCTTCTGCAAAAAAGCGGCAGAAAAGAAAATTCCCGTTTTTGCGGTCAACGTGAAGGGCGGAGTTCAATATGAAAGCGCAAACCTTTTCGGCTCACTCGGAATCATTCCCCTGCCATACAGCACCTATGTTTCAGCTTATATGAAAATATGGGCGGCAATCAGCCTCGGTGCAGATATAACAGAATTTGCCCAAAGGCAGATTTCAGATGAACAGATATAAAAAAGACGCTCTGAAGATAAACTTCAGGGCGTTTTTGTTAATTGCCGTATAAAGAAAAAGCCGAGGCACAAAGCCTCGGATTTTTCTCGTATAAAACGGGGGGGACAAAAGATGGTAGTGTTTCAATTAATTATTCCGAAGCCTTCTTGGAATATTTGGTGAGATAAACAATTCTCATAAGCCAGGCTTCGATGGGGTTGATAGCCTTTTCTTTTCCGAAAACCTTTGCGGTAAAGAGGGTAAGGCTGCTCTTGCTCATAATCATATCAACTGCCTGAGCGTCACCTTCGTTGGAGCCGCAACAGAGAGCACCCTGATCCTTGATGAGCACGGCATTCTTTCTTTTGATTGCCTTAGCGCATTTTTCGGGAGCAACGGTCTTGATTGTGGGGCCGCAGATCTGAGCAAAATCGTCAAGCAGAGGTTTCATTGTTTTGCCGAGTCTGGAAACGGCAACAACCTCGCTTGAGGTGTTATGAATTATATTGTTGAAATCGGGGCGGGCAAGATAAATATCTCTGTGGGCGTTTGCAGTTTCTGCAAGCGCTTTTTCAGCCGCACCGGTGTTGAGATCCATTGATACCTCGGAGCCGTCTTCTTTGTTTGTGAAAACGATTTCTCCGCTTTCTCGGTCGCATTTGCTATTATACACCAAAGAATTATCAATTTCAACAGTTTTTTGAGAATTTGTAAGCTTGTTGGCCATTTCCGTGCAGAAATCATCAAGGTTTTCAGCACTTATGCCGAGTCTCTCTTTTGCAGATGAAAGAATATACTTTGCGCATACCTGCTCAAGAGAATTTGCAACCTGAAAAGCTTCTTCGCTATCCTTGCCAAAGCAGAGCGCACCGTGGTGAGCCATAATAACAGCCTTTGAGGGGCTCATGCGAAGAGCTTTTGTTACGCCCTTCTTGAGCTTCTTTGTGCCGGGAAGGCCGTATGAACCGAGATGGATTCTGCCACCGATGAACTTGCCTGCATCGCCAACAACCTTTTCAATTCCGGTTGAAAGGGCGCTCACTGCGGAAGCCACCTTCTGATGGGTATGGATAACAAAATTAGCTTCGGGGAATTCTTTATACACCTCAGCGTGGATGCCCTTTTCTGACGAAGGCTTAACATTGCCGCCCCATTCAAGGGTGTTGATGGCAACCTCAACGATATCATCGGGAGTGAGGCCTATGTAGGGCTTGCCGCTGGGGGTTATAACAAAGGTTTTATCGTCAACACGGCAGCTTACATTGCCCCATGTTCTGGCGATAAGACCTGTTTCAACAAGTCTTTCGCCTGCTTCGATAACCAATTTTTTAGCGGTTAAAACATCCATATTTATTTTCCTTTCGGATAAATTTACTTTGAGAAATTATTTCTCAAGGCAAACGATGTTGTCGAATACTCTGTCGAATGCTGCAAGTGCATCGTCGATCATTTCTTCATTGTATGCTGCGCTTGTGTAGAGACGGCTGCCTGCAAGAGTTACAAGACCTTCTGCCATATATGCAGCGCCCATATGAGTCATCTCTTTCTTGCGAGCTGATGTTGCATCAAGAACTGAAGGAATTGTCCAGGGCTTCTTCCAGTTGATTGAGAAGTTGAGAGTACCTACTGTTTCAAGATGGCAGATTGAACCCTGGTTGAATGCAACGAAGGGAAGGTTCTTCTTCTTGATGATTTCCTGAAGACCTGCGGTGAGTCTGTCACCCATAAGAGCTGCCTTGTAGCAAGCGTCTGCTTTTTCCATTTCTTCAAGCATTGTGTAACCTGCAACACAGCTGAGGGGGTTAGCTGACATTGTGCCGCCGCAGAATGCCTTCTTAATCTTCTTGCCTGTATCGTCAAGACCTGCGCCGAGATGCTTCATATATTCTCTCTTACCGCCGAGACCGCCTGCGCCGGGATATCCGCCCGCCATAACCTTACCGAATACGGTGAGGTCGGGTGAAACATCGAAATAGCCCTGAGCACCGCTCATGCTTACGCGGAATGCTGTAACAACTTCGTCGAAGATAAGAAGTGCGCCGTACTTGCGGCAGAGAGCTTCAACGCCTTTGCAGAAGTTCTTGTCAACGGGTCTTGTGCCGCTTTCGGGGCCAACGGGCTCGAGCATAACTGCTGCTGTGCCGCCCTTGAAGCGGTTAGCCTTGAGCTTTCTTTCAAGGTCATTGAGATCGCCGGGGAAGAATTCTTCTGTATCTCTGAAGCAGAACAGGGGAACGCCTGTTGCCTGAGTGAACTTTGAACCGGGAACACGGATGCCGTAGCCAAGCTGATCTGACCAACCGTGGTATGCGCCGCCCATTTTAAGAATCTTCTTCTTGCCTGTTGCAAGGCGGGCAACACGGATAGCTGTCATACAAGCTTCTGTGCCTGAACCGAGCATACGGAACATATCAACGCTGGGGATAAGCTCTGCAATCTTCTTGCCGAGTTTATATTCATATTCGTGGAAAAGACCTGTTGAAGGACCGCAGGTGTTGAGAAGCTCAATAACCTTCTCGCGAACTGCGGGAGGATTGCTGCCCAATACTGTGGGGCCGCCTGCCTGAAGGAAGTCATAGTATCTGTTGCCGTCGATATCATAAAGATATGCGCCCTCAGCCTTTGTGAAAACGAGGGGGAACGGATAGTTGAAAGCAAGGTTATGCTGAACGCCGCCGGGGATAACCTGCTTTGCTTCTTCGATCATTGCCTTTGACTTTGCGCACTTCTTATCGAAATATTCTTCTTCATACTTCTTGAGTGCATCGGGTGCAATTGAATAAATAGGCTTCTTGATAAGATCGTCAAGCTGCTTCTGAACAGCCTGCGCGTCGGGGTAAGTGATAATACCGTGATTTGACATTTTTTATCCTCCCTTTTTAAGCGGTTTTTCCCGCTTAGAAATAATTTACAGCTAATTATATCATATTAAAATATTTTAATCAAGATACATAATACAGCTAAATCAGTCAGATTTGTAACATTGATGTAAATTTTTATTCAAGACCAAGCTTTTTCGCCATTTCTGCAGTCTTGAGCTCGAGCAGCTTTGAAACACCCTTTTCCTGCATTGTTACGCCGTAGAGCATATCAGCTTCATCCATTGTGCCTCGTCTGTGGGTGATGAGAATAAACTGAGTGCTGCCCGTCATTTCTCTTACATATGACGCATAGCGGCTTACGTTAACATCGTCGAGCGCCGCCTCAACCTCGTCAAAAATGCAGAAAGGAGCAGGTGTAACCTTAAGAATTGCAAAAAGAAGCGCAATAGCTGCAAGTCCCTTTTCACCGCCCGAAAGAAGGTCAATATTCTGAACATTCTTGCCCGGGGGCTGAACCCTTATGTTGATGGCGCATTCAAGAACATCCTGCGGGTCTTCAAGCACAAGCTCTGCCTTACCGCCGTCAAACAAATCCTTGAAGGTTTCGCCGAAATGGTTGTTGATTCGTCTGAATTGTTCTCTGAATCGCTCTGCCATTTTGCCGGTAAGTTCTTCAATAAGCTTTGTGAGCTCTTCGCGCGCCTTTTCGATATCGCCTATCTGAGCGTTCATATATTCATATCTCTCGGATACTTCTTTGTATTCTTCAACAGCGCCAACATTAACACTGCCGAGGGCACGGATTTTGTTTTTGATTTCCTGCAAAGTGCGCTGAGCCTTTGGAATATCGTCAAGAACAATATTCATCTCAGATGCTTCACGCAGCGAAAGCTGATATTCGTCATAAAGCTTGTTCTGAGCGGTTTCAAGCTCTCTCTGCATTGAATCCCTGCGCTCTTCAAGCCTTGCAAGCTCACCGCCGAGCTTTTCTCTCTCGGTTGTCATTTCACGCTCTTTTGCGCGAAGATTTGTGCTTCTCGCCTCGCCCTGAGTTCTCTTTTCGGTAAGATTTTCAATCTTTTCTCTCGTCTTCACCGAATTTTCACGCAGTGCGGCGGCATCAGCTTCAAGCTGAGCAATATTTGCAAGAATTTTTTCGTTTTCTTCTTTGATTGCCGCAATTTCTTCGCTCAGCTTATCCTCACGGCGGCTGAAGCTTTCCTTGCGTTCAAGGCAAACGGCAACTGTTTCGTTATTCGCCTCAATATCCTTGCGAAGAGCCATAATCTCAAGATTGAGAGCATTCTGTATTTCAGAGGATTCCTCGCGAAGTTTATCAAGAGATTCACGCTCCGAATTGAGCGCATCAAGCTGAGCGTTGAGCTTTTCGCTCTCTGCCGCTGCGGCTTCGATTTCGGCATCTGCCTTCTTCTCGTCTGCTTCAGCCTCTGAAATTCTTGCCTTTGCCCTCTCTTTTTCGGCTTCAAGCTCATCAATATGTCCCTTTGCGGCGGCATATCTGTCCTTGATAAGATTGAGTGCACTTTCGGCGCGGATTATATCCTCCTGAGCTTTTATAAGCTCGGCTTCGCTCGCATCAAGCTCTGCCTGAACAAGAGCAAGCTCTTCGGAAAGGCTCTTGAAGGTTTCCTGCTTTTCGGCAAGCTGCTTTTCAAGCGCTTCAACCTTCTCTTTGAGAGCTTCAATTTCGGTTGCTCTGCTCAGGAAGCCTGCTCCCGAGCCTCTTGAACCGCCCGTCATTGAACCGCCCGCATTGAGCACCTGACCGTCAAGAGTAACGATTTTGAATCTGTATGAATATTTCTTCGCCATTGCAATGCCGTTATCAATGTTATCAACAACTGCGGTTCTTGCAAGAAGCGAACCGATGATTTCGGAATATTTGCTGTTATATTCGAGAAGCTTATCCGCCATATCAACAAAGCCCTCACAGTTTTCAAGCCCCTTTTCGGTGAAAGGTCTTGATTTAACAGAGGTCAGCGGAAGGAATGTTGCTCTGCCCGCTCTGTTTTCCTTAAGGAAATTGATGGCAAGCTTCGCCGTGTTTTCGTTATCGGTAACAACATTCTGAATGGCCGCGCCGAGCGCCGTTTCGATTGCAACGGCATATTCGGCAGGAGCCGTTATAAGCTGAGAAAGCGTTCCGTGAATGCCTCTGAGAGCACCCCTCTTCGCCTCTTTGATAACCTTCTGAACGCTGCCCGCATAGCCGTCAAGGTTCTTTTCAAGGTCATCGAGCATTTTGATACGGGCATTTTTCTGATAAATATCAAGATTGATATTTTCAATCTCCTTGCGGAAACGCTCAACCTTATCTGCCCTTGTGCCGATTATCATTCTGTAGCCATCGAGCGAATTTTCGTGCTCTGCGGCAACGGCATTAAGGCGGTCAAGCTCAAGTTGAGCGGCAGATTTCTCGTTTTCGAGAGAAGTTATTATTCCGCCCCTTGTTTCGATAACTTCATTTATGTTGTCAATTCTTGAGCTCAGCTCGTGGCGTGCGGATACAGCGGTTGATTTTTCAACTCGCATATCGGCAAGTCTGAGAGCTGTTGCTGTTATCTTATCGTTGATTTCTCTTGCTTTTTCGCTGTTTTCGCTGTTCTGACCGAGCAAATCGCTGAGCCTTTTAAGCTCATTTTCAAGAGCCGCTTTTTTCTCTGCAACAACAGCTTCTTTCTGCTCTGTATCCTTCTGAGCCTGCTCAATCTGTGCATCGATTTCGGCTTTTGAGGTTTCGCTGTCGCCCATATCGCCCGCTATACGCTCAATCGTCTGCTCATTATGCTCAATCGTGTTTTTCTCAACGGCAACCTTACCGTCGATAACGGCGGCTTCTTCTTCGCTGTCTGAAATAGTCTGTCTCAGACGCTCGATTTCAAGAGTTATCTGCTGACCCTCGGTGATTGCCTGTTCAATCTGCGAAATAAGCTCAACAAGCTCGTTTTCGGTCTGTTCATACTGCGACGAAGCAAGCGAAAGCTTATGCTCCTGCTCACGCAGACCGTTTTTTGATTTTTCTATTGTGTGAAGCCACAAGCCGATTTCAAGCGTTTTCTTTTCATCGGCAAGAGCAAGAAATTTCATTGCTTTTTCGCTCTGGATTTTAAGAGGACCTATTCTGCCTTCAAGCTCGGCAAGAATATCCCTTAAACGAACGAGATTTTCTTCTGCCTGGTCAAGTCTGCGGTTTGCATCTGCTCTTCTGTAGCGGAAATGCGAAATACCCGCCGCCTCTTCAAGCATATCTCTTCTCTGGGTTGAGCGAGCCGAAACAAGGTCGGCAATTCTGCCCTGACCAACCATTGAATAGCCGTCTCTGCCCAGACCCGTATCCATAAACAGCTCGTGGATATCCCTGAGTCTGCACACCTCGCCGTTGATTTTATATTCACTCTCGCCCGAGCGGTAGTAACGGCGCGTTACGGCAACATCGTCTTTATCGTTATTAAGACCTCTGTCGGAGTTATCAAGGCGCAGAGTAACCTCGGCGTAACCAAGAGCCTTTCTCTGGCTCGTACCGCCGAAGATAACATCTTCCATTTTCGCACCACGGAGGGTTTTGGTTGACTGCTCACCCAACACCCATCTCACGGCATCGGAGATATTACTCTTACCCGAGCCGTTGGGGCCGACAACTGCGGTTATGCCTTTCCCGAATTCGAGCACCGTCTTATCGGGGAAGGATTTGAAGCCCTGCATTTCAAGCGATTTTAATATCATCTAAATCCCTGACCTTTATGTATTTCAACCTCGTATTTCGAAAGACCCTCAACGCCCTTAACGGCGCATTCATAGCCCTTTTCACGAAGTTTTATAAGATTTTCTTTCTTTTGCCCTGTCATTTTCGATATTTCTTTTGAAGAAACACCGATAACATATCTGCCCCCGCCGAGCTTTTCAAGCTTTTCAAGCGCAGATTCATAATATATTCTGCTTTCGCATATTTCACGCAATGCAGGATGATATGCGCCGCCCGCAAAGCCCTCTTCAACTCCGCCGCCCGAATGCAGTCCCACTCTTATAACCTTGATTCCCGAATTTTCAAACATCGGGATAAGCTTTGCGCAGAGCGCCGCCGTTTCGGGAATCCCTTTCGGCGAAAACTCTCCGCTTTGCATCAAATCATAAAGCCGTGTGCCCCTGAGCACAACGGTGGGATAAATCCTGACCGTTTCGGGCGAAAGAGAGATTATTTTTTCTGCGGTTTCGATGCTGTCTGCATCCTCCGAGCCGTAAAGACCCGTCATCATCTGCAAACCAAGCTCAAAGCCGTGTTTTTTAAGCATACGGCAGGCGTTCACAACATCCTGCGCCGTGTGCCCTCTTTCGTTGAGCTCAAGAACCCTGTCATCAAGGCTCTGCGCGCCCAATTCAACGGCGGTTACTCCGTATTTTTTGAGAATCAGGCAGATTTCTTCGCTTATTCCATCGGGTCTTGTGGAAATTCTGATTCCCTTGAATATGCCTCTTTCAACATATTCATAAGCCGCTTCAAGAAGAGAAATCATATATTCTCTCTCAACCATAGTGAAGCTTCCGCCGAAAAACGCAATTTCTCCGCCCGCCGCCTCTTTTTCAGAAAGCGAGTTGATTGCAGTCTGCGCCGCTTTATGAACATCCTTTGCCGTCAGGTTTTCGGAGCATCCCGAGATGCTTCGCTGATTGCAGAAGGAGCACATATGCGGGCAACCCTTATGCACAACAAAAAGCGCAACATTTATATGCTTCATTTTATTCCCATAAGCTCAAGGGCTTCCTTCGCTGCGTGCTGCTCTGCAAGCTTCTTGCTTTTGCCCGTTCCTCTGCCGATAACATTGCTGTTAAGGTGCACCTCAACGCTGAAAACCTTTGCGTGGTCGGGTCCGCTTGCATCAACAAG
>JAZLBI010000105.1:0-1947 GCA_045613625.1 Acutalibacteraceae bacterium
TTTCAGGGACAGCTATCTCGCCGCCGCAACTGGGAACCTCTGTTGACATGATTACCGAATAATAAGGCGGCTGATTGTAGTCAAGTGAAGGGAAACAAGAGTTAAGATTTGAGTTATTGAGTTCTTCACCGTAATAGATTGCGGGGAACTTACTGATTTCGATAACCTTTGTTGCGGCTGATGCTGAAGTCATTGATATACTCATCATTGCAAAAACAGTAATGAGAGCGAGCGTAATTGCTGTTAATTTTTTAATCATTTTAAATTAACTCCTTTTTATCCTGCGTAATAAATCTCTTCAAAAAGCTCATATTCGGGTGTTCCGTTGATACAAAGCTGATAATCCGTGCTGTTTCTCTCAACATAAATTCTGCATTCTCTGCCGTCACCGAGTTTTGCATCAACAAAGGTTTTGCCGTCTGTACGCAGAAGTGTGAACTCTGAGCCTGCTTTGATAAGCTCGGATTTCATATCGGGAAGAATTTTAACGTTGAAAGCTTCTTTTGATGTAAGAACGTGTGCAAAGCTTTCGTCTACGGTATAGAATTCATCGGTCGATTCGGGCATACCTGTTTCGGAATTCACGGTGTAGGTTTTATCGGCAGCGTATGTTCCGAGAATATCAAAGGTTGTTTCGAGAACAAGCTGTGTTGGGTTATTGAAAAGAAGTTTCGCCTGATGGGTATCCTCGTTTTCATCCTCCCAGACCAGGCTGCCGAAAGCTGTTCTTTCAAAATTACCTGATTCTTTTATCTCATTGCCGTTCAAGTCATAAACGAGAATGTTTGTGTAATCGTTATAGCCATGGGGCACAAGATAAACAAAATATCTGCCGTTTGAATTGACGAGATAGTATTCGGCGCTGAAAGCATAAACATCTTCAACCATGAATTCGTTACCGTTGAGATTAAGACTGATATCTTTATATGAGCCTTCTTCCGTGTAATACGAAAGACCGACGCTGACTTTATCTTTTTTATCGTCAGACGGATTCATATCAAACTCAATGTCGCTCCATTCAGAAAGTGTTACGGCATAGGATTCGGGGGCAACGGTATACTTCTTGTTGAAAAGCTCGGGATATTCGTCAAAATAAACCGTGGCGGTAATAAGACCTGCGGCATAGGGTGCAATTTCATAGGGACTGAAACAGAAAGTTATACCCTGATAACCGATTGTCCAATTAAACTGTTCTGCTGTGTATTCCGAAAGAGTTTCTTCAAGTGAACCGAAAAATCCGTCTGCAAATTCTTCTTTTGAATTTATCTTTTCCGAAAGAATTGCAGGAAGAGATGAAATGTCGGTCATAACGTCGGTTATAACAAGCTCTTTGCCCGTTACGGTATCAAAGTTATATCCGCCATAGCCGTAATTGGGATGTGAACCACCCGAAAACTCATCAGCATCGCTCCTGATACTCAGAACAACGTTATCTGCTCTTTGAAGAAAATATTCGTTGTTTGCGGAGTAAACCGTCGGCTGTTCGCCGTCTTCATAATAATAACCGAGCTGTTCCGATGCATACTCATCAAGCTCCTTTGCCTTATTCTTATAGAACTCTGTTTTATCGGCATTAAGAGAATCAAGAGCTTTTGCAAGGCGGCGATATTCTTTTTTGTTTTCTTCGGAAAGATGCAGTTTCTGATAGTTTATCTCTGTCAGATAGTAATAATCTTCAGTGTACGTTTCATACTCATAGGCTTTTTCTGTATAAACAGAAAGAAACTCTATGTCATTTTTCTTTTCTGCTGAATTGTTATTTTCTGCACTTGTTGATTCATTTACGGGATTTTCGGGTTTATCTGCATTGCAAGCTGCAAAGCCGAAAAGCATAGCAGCTGCGAGAACAAGCGATATAAACTTTTTCATAAAATCACCTTTGATTAATAAACGGAGTGACCGCCGAAAACGGCCACTCCGTTAAATTCAGTTGATTACGATTGTTTC
>JAZLBI010000106.1:0-18739 GCA_045613625.1 Acutalibacteraceae bacterium
GCGGGTGAGTTATAGAGAAGCTGGCTCATTTTTTCTTCTGCTGTCATCTGAGCAACAAGCTCTTTTGCTTTTGCCCTTGCCTGTGATTTTGTCATTTGATTGCCTCCTTGAAGGGGATTTATGGTATAAATATAAACTAAAACCTTTCTGCCGTCAAGGATTAAATAAGTATATATAATATTTTAGTTATATGCTTCGGTAGACAAACGCAAAATTTTGTGATATATTTATATCGTATAATTATGTCCCGAAAGGAAGATGAAAATGACAGAACTCAAATATTGGGAAAATCCTTATATTATTAAGGAAAACAAAGAGGACGGCCATAACACCGCTATGCCTTACGCAGGCGTCAAGGCAGCTCTCGAGGGCGGCGATGCCCCCACCAAAATCTCCCTTGCAGGCACCTGGAAATTCTATTGGCAGCAGGGTGTTGATGACCTGAGAACAGATTATTATGCCGAGAATTTTGATGATTCCTCATGGGATGATATGCCCGTGCCCTCGCTCTGGCAGCTTAAGGGATACGGCAAGCCCATCTATCTTTGCAGCTCGCTTCCCTCGGCTCTTTCGTCAAACAAGGGCGAAATCCCCAAAATCAACCATAACCTTAATGAAATCGGCGTTTACCGCCGCACCTTCGAAATCCCCGAAAACTATGAAGGCAAAGAGATTTTCATTCATTTCGGAGCAGTCAAGGCAGGCTTCTTCCTCTATATAAACGGCAGAAGAATCGGCTATTCTCAGGGCTCGATGACCCCTGCGGAATTCAGAATAACAGATTATGTGAAGGTTGGCGAAAATCAGCTTATAGTTGAGGTTTACCGCTACACCGACGGCACTTATCTCGAAGATCAGGATATGTGGTTCCTTTCGGGTATTTACAGAGATGTTTATCTTTATGCAGAAGAAAAGCTCTGCATCCGCGATTTCTTTGCAGACACTTCTCTCGATGATTCATATACAAACGGCACTCTTGACCTTGAAGTTACCGTTCAGAACTACGGTGAAACTGCAGATTGCGTTTTTGAAGCCGTGCTTATGGTTGACGATAAGCAGAAGAAGATTGCCGCCGACAAAATTTCTGCGAAAAACGGCAAAAACGTTCTTCATTTCAATCATATTGAAGAGAATGCAAAGCAGTGGTCTGCGGAAGAGCCCAATCTTTATACCCTTCTTCTCATTCTTAAGAGCGGCAGAAAGGTGCTCAGCGTAAAGAAAATCAGAATCGGCTTCAGAAAAATCGAAATCAAGGGCAACGTTCTTCATATGAACGGCAAAAGAGTTATCATCAAGGGCGTTAACCGCCACGATTTTGACCCCGATAACGGATGGGCAGTGCCCACCGAAAGATACTATCAGGATTTGTACCTTATGAAGAGGGCAAACATCAACGCAATCCGCACAAGCCATTATCCCAACGCAGAATTCTTCTATGAAATGTGCGATGAGCTCGGTTTCTATGTTATGGACGAAGCGGATGTTGAAAGCCACGGCGTGCGCCGCAAAAACTGCCCCGGCGACAACCTCGAATTCAAAGAGGCTGTTGAAGACAGAGCAGAGAGAATGGTGCTTCGCGACAGAAGCCACGCCTGCGTTTGCTTCTGGTCACTCGGCAATGAAGCGGGCGACGGCGAAAACTTCACCCACGAAAAGAACGCAATTCTCGCTCTCGATAAATCAAGACCCGTTCACTATGAAGGCGATTTTGATTTCACAAAGAGCGATTTCATAAGCCGTATGTATCCTGTTGAATATGTTGTTGATGCGATGCGTCAGCAGAAGGAGCTTAAAATCAGCCCCTATGAAAATATTGCAAACGTTCTTGCGGCGGATAACAAGCCCATCCCCGCAGAAACCTATAAGACCCACCCCGTAATCTACTGCGAATATGCCCACGCAATGGAAAACAGCCTCGGCAACTTCAAGGAATATGTTGATGATTTCGAAAATTATGAGCATATGTGCGGCGGATTTATCTGGGACTATGTTGACCAGTCCATCCGTAAGGTAGAAAACGGCGTTGAAAAATGGCTCTACGGCGGCGACTTCAAGGAAGGTATGTCAAGCTATTATTTCTGCGCAAACGGCATTATCACTGCCGACAGACAGCCTCAGCCCTCATACTATGAGGTTAAAAAGGTTTATTCAAACCTTGAAGTGACCGATTGCGACTGCAGAAACGGCAAAGTTAATATCAAGAACAAGAATCTTTTCATAACAACCGAGGATTATAAAATCCGTTGGGAGCTTACCGTTAACGGCGATATCAAAAAGAGCGGCGATATTGATGACCTCGTTGTTGCTCCTCTCACCGAGCAGGAAATTCAGCTTCCCGTAAGCCTTTCGGATTATGCCGAGGGTGAGGTTATCCTCACCGTTTCGTTTGTTCTCAAAACAGATAAGCCCTGGGCGGAAGCAGGCTTTGAGCAGAGCTTCCACCAGTTCGTTCTCCGCGAAGAATGCGCCGCAAAGCGCAAGCCCGCAAACGGCGAGCTTAAATTCCTCAAGAAGGGCAACGATGTTAACATCAAGGGCAAGGATTTCACTGCAAAAATCAAAGCGGGTGCTCTTTCATCGCTTGTTTACGGCGGAAACGAGATAATCGAAACTCCTCTTCGCCCCGATTTCTTCAGAGCGCTTACCGATAACGACAGAGAATATCTCAACTTTGCACCGATGTTCTGCGGAATTCATCCGCTTTATCAGTGGAAGAGAACAACCGCAATGACAGTTGCAAGCTCCGTCAAGGCTCAGTCAACAGCGGCGGGCGTTGAAGTGACCGTCAAGTGGAAAGCACCCTTCGTTTCGGGCGTTTCAACAACCTATCTCTTCTCACCCGACGGCGATGTTACCGTATCCCACAGCGCAATGGGACTTCTTCTTCCTATGCTCAAGGTGGGCGTGAGAATGGGCATCAAAAACAGCCTTGATAATGTTGAATGGTACGGCAGAGGCCCCCACGAATCATATCTTGACAGAAAGCGCGGCGCAAAAATCGCAAAGCATAAGATGACCGTTGCCGAACTTGAACACAGATATATGAGACCTCAGGAAAACGGCCACAGAACAGATGTCAGAAGCCTTGCCGTGAGCGATAAAACGGGCTTCGGAATCAGAATTGACGCAATGGATATTCCCTTTGGCTTCAATCTCGGTTTCTATACTCCCGAAAAGCTTGATAAGGCAAAGCATCTTTATGAGCTTGAAAAAGACGGCTTCAACACTCTTTGCCTTGATGCGGCAATGAGAGGCGTTGGCGGCGATATGCCCGGCTGCGCTCATCTTCATAAGGAATACAGACTCAACAGCCATAAAAAGATTGAGTTCAGATTCCGCATTTCAAAGAAGTGATTAAATGACAAAAACCAATGTAATGCGCTTGCTTGAGAGCGCGAAAATTCCGTTTGAGATATTGGAATATCCCGTTGACGAAAACGACCTTTCGGGTATGAGCACGGCAAAAAAGACGGGCAAAGACCCTTCGCAGATATTCAAAACCCTTGTTTTCAGCGGCGAAAAACACGGCTTCGGCGTTTGCTGTATTCCCGCCTGCGAGGAGCTTGACCTTAAGAAAACGGCAAAAGCCTTCGGCGAAAAGAAGGTTGAGATGCTCCATGTTAAGGATTTGCTCAAAACAACGGGTTATATCAGAGGCGGATGCTCGCCGATAGGGATGAAAAAGCAGTTTGCAACGGTTATTGACGAAACGGCAATTCTGTTTGACAAAATCTATGTCAGCGCAGGTGTGCGCGGCGTTATGCTCGGCATTGAGCCGAATGCGCTCGCAGATTATATCGGCGCAAAAATGCTTGATGTTACCGAATAAAATGTATTTTCGGCAAATTTGCGTACAAGATAATAATTTTGTGCTTGCAATTGCATTGACTTTATATTATAATTACAATGCATATGACCGTGCCGAAAGTGGGTGCGGCGAACAATAAGATAATTTCAGGAGGAAAAAATCATGTCAAAGAAACTCATTGCAATTCTTCTTGCACTCAGCTTCGTTTTTGCATTTGCAGCTTGCTCAGGCAACAAAGAAGAAACAACAACCACAACAACAGCAGAAGAAGAAATCACAGATGCTCCCGTTGACGTAACAGAGGAAGCAACAGACGCTCCCGTTGATGCAACTGAAGAAGTTCCCTCAGAAGCAACATCAGACGTTGCTGAAGATCCCTCAGCAGCAGACGAAACAACAACAGAAGCTGATGTTAATGCTATGCCCGAAGGCACAGAAGCTATCGTTGCATATTTCAACACAGCTATCAACAACGCAAAGAAGAGCTCAAAGAGCATTCACTCAAACTATATGGTTCACAGCGTTTACACCAACAAGATTACAGGTCTTCCCAAGGCTCTCGAATCAGTCGGTAAGTCACTTATCGAAGATAACATGGGCGCTGATGACAGCAAGGCAAACGTTACCTGGAGCTCAGCTGCAGATAAGAACGCATTCTTCCCCGTTGAAGGCGAAACATGGGCATCAAAGCTCACCGCTGCAGACGTTAAGAGCGCAAAGATCGAAGAAAAGAGCGGCAAGTGGGTTATCACAATCACAACCAAGGATGATCCCCGTTCAGAAGGTTATTCACACGGCAAGGGTCATGCACCCAAGGCTTTCAATGCTGTTCTTCCCGGCATCATTGACGGTTATATCCCCGGCATCGCTAAGTCACTCTTCAGCGTTGGCACAGTTGCTACAGGTTATCCCTCAAGCACAGTTGTTGTTACCGTTGATCCCGCAACAGGCAACGTAACACACGCTAACTATAAGCTTAACTGGACTCTTTACATTCCCCTCAGCGGAACAGACGTTGTTCTTCCCTTCGCAACAGAGAACGACTATAACATCAACTGGTAATTAACAAAAATCGGTGACCGTCATTTGGCGGTCACCATTATTGCGTAAAAAATATAAAAATAAAAGGTGATTTACTATGAAAAAGGAAGTTCTTGTTGAAACTTCAGCCCGCCACGTTCACGTAAGCCGTGCAGATCTCGACATTCTTTTCGGCGAAGGCTATGAGCTTACCCACAAAAAAGACCTTTCACAGCCCGGTCAGTATGCTTGCGAAGAAAGAGTAGCAGTTGTCGGCGCAAAGGGTCAGTTCCCCGGCGTTTCAATTCTCGGACCCGTTCGCCCCGCAACTCAGGTTGAGCTTTCACTCACAGATGCAAGAAGCATCGGCGTTGTTGCTCCCGTAAGAGAAAGCGGCGATATCGCTGAATCAGGCGCTTGCAAGCTTGTTGGCCCCAAGGGTGAAGTTGAAATCGCTTGCGGTGTTATCTCAGCAAAGAGACACATCCACGCAACTCCCGCAGATGCTGAAAAATACGGCCTTGAAGATAAGCAGATTGTTTGCGTTAAGGTTGAATCAGACGGCAGAAGCCTCATTTTTGACGACGTTGTTGTAAGAGTTAACCCCAACTTTGCTCTCGCAATGCACATCGATACCGATGAATCAAACGCAGCAGGCGCAAAGCCCGGCATGATGGGTGAAATCCTTTAATTGCTACATAAAATAATAAAACGGTTTGCAAAGGAATTTTCCGATGCAAGCCGTTTTTTATTTTAAAACTCCGATTCAATTATTTTTCCGCTTTCGGCGGGTGAATAAATCCATTTGTCTATATGACCGTTATTTATAAAATATTTCGGGGCGGAAACGGGATAATCCGCTTCAAAGCAGTCAACGATAATCAGTTTGATTTTCATTTTTGAGGGAATGATGCTTTTGATGTAAACTCCCGCGTGGCTGCCCGCCTCAACTCCGGGAGAAAATTCGGCAAGACCCGCAAGATTCGGTGAAAGCTCAACAAAAATGCCGTATTTTTCAACCGAACGAACGATTCCGGGAACGGTTTCGCCAACCGAAAACATCGATGCGTTCTCTTCCCAGGTGCCGAGCAGTTCCTTGTGGCTGAGCGTTATTCTGCCCGCTTCGTCAATACTTTTCACAACCGCAAAAATGCTCTGACCCGTTGAAAATCTTGCCGAGGGATGCGGAATTCTTGAAACTGAAATGCTGTCTATCGGCATAAGCGCACTGATTCCCGCGCCAATGTCGCAGAATACGCCGAAGCCCTCGATATGCGAAACGGTTGCGGGAATAACATCGCCCGGCTTAAGGCGGGAAATATAGCTTTGCAAACACTCCGCCTGAACTCTGCGGCGGCTGAGAATTGCTGTTGTTTCGCCGTTTTCGGTTCGGAATCCCGTTATAATAAAAGCAACGGGTTTGTTGACCCTTGAAATGAGCGCAATATCCCTCACCGTTCCTTCTTCAATGCCCAGTGCACCTTCCGTGCGGGGAATAATTCCCTTCATACACCCCAGATCGATGTGCAGATTATGCTCGCTGTCGCATCTTATAACTCTTCCCTCGAGAATCGCTTCGGCATAAAACGCATCGTGAAGAGCAAAAGTGCCTGAAAGATATTTTTTGTTTTCTTCTGTTGATATAAGCTGACCTTCGGGTTTGAAAATTTTCATTGCAGTCACCGTTCCGTAATTAATTTCTGTTATCACTTGAAGTATATGGAATGTAAATGAAATAAATTCCAAAAATTTTTGGCGTTGCCGTATACTTTCGGTAAGATATATGATATATTATAATGTAAAGTATATTTCAGGAGGATAATTTATGGATGTAAGGCTCGGCGATATTCTTCTTATGAAGAAAAATCATCCCTGCGGCGGCGATAAGTTTGCTGTTTTGCGCATCGGTGCGGATTTTCGCATAAGATGCGTTCAGTGCGGCAGAGAAGTTATGCTCCCAAGAAGCAAAGCAGAAAAAAACATCAAAAAAATTATCCGTGACGAAGAGGAATAATTTATGCTCGATAAACTGATAAAAGTTGAAGAAAAATTTGAGGATATCAACGAAAAAATCTGTCAGCCCGATGTTGTGGCGGATATCGCTCAGTATAAAAAGCTTATGCAGGAGCTTAAAGTTTTAACACCCATTGTTGAAAAATTCCGTCAGCTCAAAGCGGCGCAGTCAACTCTTGATGAGGCGAAAGAAATGCTTGATGCGGGCGGTCTTGAAAAAGATTTCCGTGAAATGGTTCAGGAAGAATATGAGCAGGCAACCGAAGATGTTGCCGTTTTTCAGGAGGAGCTCAAAGTTCTTCTGCTTCCCCGAGACCCCAACGACGATAAAAACGTTATCGTTGAAATCAGAGGCGGCGCGGGCGGCGAAGAGGCTTCGCTGTTTGCGGGCGTGCTTTTCAGAATGTATTCGATGTATGCCGAAACAAAAGGCTGGAAGGCTGAAATTCTCAACTCCAATCCGACAGAACTTGGCGGATTCAAAGAAATCAGCTTCAGCATCTCGGGTGACGGTGCATATTCACGCTTCAAGTTTGAAAGCGGTGTGCACAGAGTGCAGAGAGTGCCCGAAACCGAAAGTCAGGGCAGAATTCACACTTCAACCGTAACCGTTGCCGTTTTGCCCGAAGCGGAAGAGGTTGATGTTGAAATCAATCCCGCCGATTTGCAGATAGATACCTATCGCTCGGGCGGTGCGGGCGGTCAGCACGTTAACAAAACAGAAAGCGCAATCCGAATAACTCATATACCTACTGGCACTGTTGTTGAATGTCAGGATGAGCGCAGTCAGCATAAAAACAAGGACAGAGCGATGAAAATTCTTCGTTCAAAAATCCTTGAAGCCGAAATGATGAAGCAGCACGACGCCATTGCGGGCGAGCGCAAAGCTCAGGTCGGCACCGGCGACAGAAGCGAGAGAATCCGCACCTATAACTATCCTCAGGGAAGAGTCAGCGACCACAGAATAAATCTTACGCTTTACAGAATAGAGGCAATTCTCAACGGCGACCTTGATGAAATTATTGACGCTCTTGTGACTGCCGATACAGCTGAGAAGCTTAAAAATGAGTAAAACTTTTTATTATCAATTCTTCACTATTCACTTAGTTTAAGGAATGCACAAATGAAAACACTTTATTTAAAAGAACAGGATACAAATTCAATACAGACTGCTGCGGAAATTCTCAGAAACGGCGGTCTTGTTGCCATACCCACCGAAACGGTTTACGGCCTTGCCGCAAATGCGCTTGACGGCGAGGCGGTTAAGAATATCTTTCTTGCAAAGGGCAGACCTCAGGATAATCCGCTGATTGTGCACGTTTCTTCTCTTGAAGAAATTCCGCCTCTTGTTGAGAGCGTTGACCCCCGTCTTTATGCTCTTGCAGAAAAATATTGGCCCGGCCCGCTGACGGTAATAATGAAAAAATCCGCTCTTATCCCCGATGAGGTGAGCGCAGGGCTTGACACTGTTGCAATCCGTATGCCGTCTCACGAAGGGGCAAGAAAAATCATTGCAGAATCGGGTCTGCCGCTTGCCGCACCGAGCGCAAACGCATCGGGAAAACCCAGCCCCACAAAGGCTTCTCACGTTATCGAGGACCTTGACGGCAAAATTGATGCCGTTGTTGACGGCGGCGAATGCTCCGTTGGCGTTGAATCAACGGTTGTGACGCTTGTGACAAACCCTCCGACCCTTCTCAGACCCGGCGGAATAACCCCTGAGCAGCTTGAAGAAGTGCTTGGTGCGGTTAATATTTCGCCCGCAGTTTTTGAGAAACTCAGGGATAACGAAAAAGCGGAATCACCCGGCATGAAATATAAGCATTATGCTCCGAATGCTCAGGTAACGATTGTCAGGGGCAGCTTTGAAATGTATAAAAAATTCGTGCTCGCTCATAAAGGCTCGGTATGCGCCGTATGCTTTGAGGGCGAAGGCAGATTTTTTGATAAATTCATTGAATACGGCAAGGAAAACGACGATTTATCTCAGGCTCATCATATTTTTGATGCTCTGCGTGAGGTTGATGCAATGGGCTGCGAAAAAGCATTTGTGAGATGCCCCGTTTCAAGCGGAGTGGGTCTTGCGGTCTATAACCGCCTTTTACGCTCGGCGGCTTTCAGAGTGATTGACCTTGATTTTGATATCCCAGTTATCGGTCTGACGGGTCAGACGGGATCGGGCAAAACAACGGTTGCGTCAATGCTCCGTGAAAAGGGATGCCATATTGTGGATACCGATATTCTTGCGAGAAAAGCAGTTGAAAACAAGGATGTTATTGCAATGCTCAAAGCCCGTTTCGGCGATGACATAACGGCTGACGGTGTGCTTGACAGAAGAGAGCTTGCAAGGCGTGCATTCGCAACAAAAGAGGGAACTGCGGCGCTCAGCGCAATCACTCATCCCGAAATAACGAGGCTTGCCGTTGAAGAAATTCATACCGCTCAAAAAGAGGGTGCAAAGGCGGCGGTTATTGATGCTGCGCTCCTTTTTGACAGCCCGCTTTATGCTGTTTGTGAAAAAAATATCAGCATAATTGCCGATGAAAAAATCCGTCTTGAAAGAATTATGAAGCGTGACGGAATTTCGGAAAGTGACGCTTTGCTCCGAATCAATGCCCAGCCGTCTGCGGAATATTACATAGAAAAAGCGGATATAATCATAAATAATAACGGCGAAGATTTAGAGAATCAATTAATCGATATATAAGAAAGGATGATAAAAATGTCAGAAAAAACTCAGGCAGAAATCCTTAAGGAGGAGCTTTTTTATGCTCCCGACCACGCATCGTATCTTTGCAATGATGCTGAAATTGCTCAGGCGGATGAATTCTGCGAAGGCTATAAAAAATTCCTTGATGCCTGCAAAACAGAGCGTGAAGCTGCGGCATATGTTACCGCTCTTGCAGAAAAAGAGGGCTATGTGCCCTTCGATGCAAAGGCAAATTATAAGGCGGGCGATAAGGTTTATTATCTTAACCGCTCAAAATCGCTTATTCTTTGCACATTCGGCACGGAAAGCCTTGAAAACGGCGTGAAAATCGTTGCATCTCATATTGATTCACCCCGCCTTGACCTCAAGCCCAACCCTCTTTATGAGGATAGTGAGCTTGCTCTTTTCAAAACTCATTATTACGGCGGAATCAAGAAATATCAGTGGACAGCAATTCCCCTTTCGCTTCACGGAGTTATTTATCGCCGCGACGGCGAATGCATAACCGTAAGCATCGGTGAGGATGAGGGCGACCCGCAGTTTGTTGTGACAGACCTCCTTCCCCATCTTGATAAAAATCAGGCTTCGAAGCCTATGGCAGAGGCGATTGCGGGCGAAAATCTCAACATTCTTGTTGGCAGCAGACCTTTCGGAAACGATAAGGGCAGCGAAATGGTCAAGCTCAACATTATGAAGCTTCTCAACGAAAAATACGGCATCACCGAAGCTGATTTTCTTTCGGCAGAGCTTGAAATTGTGCCCGCCTTCAAGGCAAGGGATATCGGCTTTGACCGCAGTATGATAGGCTCATACGGTCACGACGACAGGGTTTGTGCTTATCCTTCGGTTATGGCGGAAATTGCGGTGAAAAATCCGAAATATACAACAGTTACGGTTATCACAGACAAAGAAGAAACAGGCTCAGACGGCAACACGGGTCTGCAGTCGGCATATCTCAAGCATTTCATTGCAGATATCGCAAAAATGCAGGGTCTTTGCGGCAGAGATGTAATCAGAAAATCCGAGTGCCTTTCAGCCGATGTAAATGCAGGCTTCGACCCCACCTATCCTTCGGTGCACGATAAGCTCAATGCCGCATTCATAAACAAGGGTATTGTTGTTACAAAGTACACAGGCTCAAGAGGCAAGGGCGGCACAAGCGATGCAAACGCAGAATTTATGCTCAAGGTGAGAAATCTTTTTGATAACGGCAAGGTTGCGTGGCAGACGGGTGAGCTCGGCAAGGTTGACGAGGGCGGCGGAGGCACCGTTGCAAAATATGTTGCAAACCTCGGGGTTGAGGTTGTTGATGTTGGTGTGCCCGTGCTTTCAATGCACGCACCTTTCGAAATTGTTTCAAAACTCGATGTCTATATGGCATTCAAGGGCTTCAGGGCGTTTCTGGAGCAATAAGAAAGAGAAAAACAGATAAAAAAAGAGATTTTTGTCCATTTGTTTACAATTTGTTCATATTGCTATAACAAAAAATAATAATTGATACAATATTATACAAATACGCAGACTTTTGTTTGTGTTTTGATTTGACAACTTCTTTTTTCATTTTTATTTTCTCTTTCCCCAAGCACTGCCGTTCGCTGCACACGAACGGCAGTGCCCCTTTTTATGAAGAAAGAGTTGAATTCAATCCGCAAAAACTGTTCGATTTTGAAATACTCTATTGACTATTTATAAAAATAGATATATATTATATGTGTATATTTATTCAAGGAGGAATAATCCAATGAAAGTATTTATGATTGGCGGCACAGGTCTTCTCGGCTGCGAAGCTGCAAGAATTTTTATCGAAAGAGGCCATCAGGTAAAGAGCGTTGCTCTTCCCCCTCTTCCCGAAGGTGCTCCTATCCCCGAAGAGATGGAAATCGAGCTTTGCAATATCTATGAAAAGACTGATGAAGAAATAAAGGCTATTATGGCAGGTTGCGATTGCTTCGTTTTCGCTGCAGGTATCGATGAAAGAGTTGAATTCCCCGCTCCCGTTTACGATGCATACTATAAGTACAATATCGCTCCCCTCAAGAGAATCCTTCCTCTCTGTAAAGAGATCGGCATGAAGAGTGCTGTTATCCTCGGTTCATACTTTGCATTCCTTGCAAAAGAAAGACCCGATATGAAGCTCACAGAGAAGCATCCTTATATCAAGAGCCGTATCGATCAGGAAGAAGTTGCGTTCTCATTTGCTGATGAGAATTTCGACGTTTCAGTTCTTGAACTTCCCTATATCTTCGGCACACAGCCCGGCAGAAAGCCCGTTTGGGTTATCCTCATTGAGCAGATCAAGATGATGGATAAGCTTCCGATGACAATGTATCCCGGCGGCGGAACAGCTATGCTCACCGTTCGTCAGGTTGGTGAAGTTATCGTTGGTGCTGCTGAAAAGTCAAAGGGCGCAAAGGCATGGCCCATCTCAATGTATAACCAGACCTGGAAAGAATTCCTTAAGATCGTTTATGCTGCAAGAGGCATGGGCGAAAACAGAAAGATTCTCAGCGTTCCCGCATGGATGATGCGTATGGGTCTCGGCAAGGTTAAGAAAGAATATGCCGAAAAGGGCATTGAAAGCGGTATTGACGTTGACGGACTTGCAGATATTATGGCTCTCAACCTCTTCATCGACAGAAAGTATGCGGTTGAACTCGGCGCAACAGAAGATGATATCAAGGCAGCCATCACAGATTCAATCAAGGTCAGCCAGGCGTCATATGACGGCACCGTTAAGCTCCTTGAAATGAAGGGCGAATAATTGAAAACATACGGGGGCTGTTGATACAGCCCCTTTTTACAGTGAAAAGTTATATATGGGACGACACGCAGACCGTCCCCTACTAAACAAAAAATTAAAAGGTGATAAGTATGTCTCAGTTAAAAATGTACTGGCTTAAGGGCACTCCCGTTGCGGATTATGAATTGCCCGAAGGCTATTCGATTGTAAATTACAAAGACTGCGTTGAAGATAAAGCGGCGTGGGTTGAGTGTTGCAAAAACGGTCTTGTCGGTGATGATACCGCTCCCGAATTCTTTGATGAATGCGTTGCGGATGTTGATGACTGCATTCCCGAAAAGGATGTTTTCTTCATTGATTATGAAGGCGAGCATATCGGAACGATTGCCGGTATTTATCATCCCGACGGAAATTACGGTCAGGTTCATATGGTTGGCATCAAGACCGATTTCAGAGGCAAGGGTCTCGGCAAATATCTTAACAACGCTGCCGTTAAAAAGCTTGCCGCACAGGGCTGTGATTATATTTATCTTACAACCGATGAATGGCGCAAGGGCGCAGTCAAGAGCTATCTCACCGCAGGCTTTATTCCCGTTGAATATGATGAAGACGAGGAAGATATGAAGGGCCGCTGGGAATGGATGCTCTGCGAGCTCGGCGTTGACAGCGTTGATATGGTTTATGAGGATTGCTCATTCTGCAGAAAGCTTGAAGCTGCCCGCGTTATCAAGGTTGGTGTTGTTGGCGTTGGCAGAGGCAGAACAATGATTAACCATTGCGATAACGTAAAGGGTGCAAAAACAGTTGCAATCTGCGATAACTACGATATTCTTCTCGATAAGGCAAAGAAGGATTATGCCGACAGAGATATCACCTTCTATGATAATTATGAAGATTTCCTTAACCACGATATGGATGTTGTTGTTCTTGCAAACTATGCAACAGAGCACGCACCCTTTGCTGTTAAGGCTCTCGAAAAGGGCTTCCATGTGCTCAGCGAAGTGCTTCCCGTTCTCACAATGAAGGAAGCTGTTGAGCTTATTGAAGCTGTTGAAAGAACAGGCAAAAAATATTTCTATGCTGAGAACTATTGCTATATGGGCGCTCCCAAAAAGATGAGAGAGCTTTACCGTGAAGGCGAGCTCGGCGAGTTTGAATACGGCGAAGGCGAATATCTGCACAACTGCGAAAGCATCTGGCACAATATCACCTTCGGCGACCCCGACCATTGGCGCAACACAATGCACGCTTGCTACTACTGCACTCACTCAATCGGTCCCCTTATTCATATCACGGGTCTCAAGCCCGTTAAGGTAACAGGCTTTGAGCTTCCCTTCAACGCAAGAATGGCAAGAATGGGCGCAAAAGCGGGCCACACAGGCATTGAAATGATAACTCTTGAAAACGGCGCTGTTCTCAAGAGCATTCACGGCGTAGGCCCTTCAAGAAACTCGGTTTGGTACAGCATCTACGGCTCAAAGGGCAGAATGGAATGCGCCCGTGAAGACGCTTGTGAGAGCGACCATGTTAACAAGCTCTATGTTAACCTTGATGAATTTGAGGGTCAGAACGCAAACGAGCCTTATGAAAAGTCAACGGGCGACAGCTACTCACGCCTTGCCGCACCTTCAGGTCACGGCGGTTCAGACTGGTATGTTATGCACAACGTTGTTGAAACCGTAAGAGGCAGAGAGAATATGGATGTTATCGATGTCTATGAGGCAATGGATATGTTCCTTCCCGGTATGTTTGCATACCGTTCGGTTCTTCAGGGCGGAATTCCTCTTGATATTCCCGATCTTCGCAACCCCGAAGAAAGAGAAAAATGGAGAAACGATACAGAGTGCACCGTTGCAAAAACAGCGGGCGATATGTATGTGCCCGGCTATTCAAAGGGCAACCCCGATATTCCCGCAGAAACCTATGAGGCAATCAAAGTTAAATTCGAAGAAGAATGGGCAAAAAAAATTGCCGAAAACAAATAAAAGGGAGACTTTTTTATGGAAAATAAAAAGTTTGTCAGCAAAAAAGAGCTGTGGATGTATGCTCTCGGTGCAGGCGGTCAGGGTATGATTTATGCCGCAATGTCGGGCAAAATCAGCGACTACTATACCAACGTTCTTCAGCTTCCGCTTATGTTCGTGCTCGTGCTTATGCTTGCAGCAAGAATATGGGACGCAGTCAACGACCCGATGATGGGTATGATTGTTGACAGAAAATCCTTCAAAACAGGCAGAATGAGACCTTATATTATCATCGCAACCCCGATAATTTCGGTTCTCACAATTCTTATGTTCCTCAGCCCCAACCTCGACCCCGTTCCCCTTATGGTGTTTACGGCGATTGTTTATGTGCTTTGGGGTATGGCATATACTCTGGCGGATGTTCCTTTCTGGAGCCTTCCCAACGTTCTTACGCCCAACTCAAAAGAGCGAAGCGATGTTATCTCGTTCACAAAGATTATCAACAGCATCGGTTCGGCGTTCCCCGAAATCTTCTTTGCCGTTGTTCCCATCATTGTCGGCCTTTTCATCAGCGAAAAAACCGACCCCATCGCTTTCGGCAAAACAAAATATCTTATCATTGCGATTCTGACTGTTGCAATCGGCGGAATTCTTTATATCAACAGCTATTTCCATATCAAAGAAAAAGTTGTTCTTCCCGATAAGAAAAGAACTCCCGGTCAGCCCGGAAGCCTTTCAAGAATTTTCAAATGCAAGCCCCTTATGCTTGTTGTAATTATGGGCATTCTTTCGAGCGGCAGATATCTTGTTCAGGCGGCGGCTATTCACGTTGCCCGTTATTCATTCTATATCGGCCCCGAAATCACCGATGCAATGTCGCTTGCAGAAAAAACAAAGGCTTATGAAACCAGCATCAGCCTTGTTAACACGATTTTCCTTGTATGCACCGTTGTGGGTATGTTCGGCACAACTCTTATTATGCCCAAGCTTATGAGAAAGTTTGACTATAAGAAAATCGTTATCACAACCTGCCTTGCGGGCTTTGTTGCGAGTGTTCTGACAACAATTATCGGCTATGCAACGGGTCTTTCAAGCATCTATATTCTTGCTCCGTTCATTGTTGTTCAGTCAATCCCCCTCGGCGTTATCAACGTTGTTTCGTATGCAATGATCTGCGACAGCCTCGACTATATGGAACTCACAACAGGCCACAGAGAAAACGGTCTCGGTTCAGCTTGTCAGGGCTTCATCAATAAAATCGGCAACGCATTCGCAACCTCGGGCATCATCGTGCTCTATATGGTAATCGGTATGGACCCCAAAAATATGCTTTCATCGGATTCCATAAAGTTTGCATTTGATATCGCAATGGATCAGAGAATCTCAATGTTCCTTCTTGTATCGCTCATTCCCGGCATCAGCATGCTTCTCTGCGCAATTCCCATGTTCTTCTATAAGATTGCGGGTAAAGAAAAAGAGAAGATGCTCTCTCAGCTTGCCGAAAAGCGTGAGGCAGAAGGATTTAAGGTTGAAGAATAAATTTATTTTGAAAAGGTGACTTGTTTGTCAAATAAAAAAGATTTAAGAAATATTGCTATTATCGCTCACGTTGACCACGGAAAAACAACTCTCGTTGACGAAATGCTCAAGCAGAGCGGAACTTTCCGCGAAAACGAGCAGGTTGCTGACAGAGTTATGGACTCCAACGACCTTGAGCGTGAAAGAGGTATCACGATTCTTTCAAAGAATACCTCTGTTCATTATAAAAACACAAAAATCAACGTTGTTGATACCCCGGGCCACGCCGATTTCGGCGGCGAGGTTGAGCGTATTCTTATGATGGTTGACGGCGTGCTTCTGCTTGTTGACGCTTTTGAAGGATGTATGCCTCAGACGAGATTTGTTCTCAAAAAAGCGCTCAATCTCAAAAAGAAGGTGCTTGTTGTCATCAATAAGATTGACCGCCCCAACGCAAGACCCTATGAGGTTGTTGACGAAGTTCTTGATTTGTTTATCGACCTCGGCGCAGACGAAGACCAGCTTGAATTCCCCGTTGTTTATGCGAGCGGAAGAGACGGTTATTCGAGCCTTGACCCCAACAGCAGAAGCGGCAATATGCAGCCTCTTTTTGATGCAATTCTCGAAAACATCGATGCCCCCGAAGGCGACCCCGAGCAGCCTCTTCAGGTGCTTTTCTCAAGCCTTGATTATGACGATTATGTCGGCAGAATCGGCGTTGGCAGAGTTGAAAGAGGCAGAATAAAGAGAAATCAGCAGATTACCCTTTGCAAAACAGACGGCACAACCCAGAATGTCAGGGTTTCAAGGCTGTATCAGTTTGAAGGCCTTGCAAGAGTTGAATGCGAAGAAGCCGAAGCGGGCGATATCATCTGCGTTTCGGGCATTGAAGGCATCAACATCGGTGAAACCGCCTGTGACCCCGAAAATGTTGAGGCTCTTCCCTTCATCAAGATTGACGAGCCCACAATTTCAATGAATTTCATTGTTAACGACAGCCCCTTTGCAGGCAAAGAGGGAAAATTCGTAACAACAAGAAATATCCGTGACAGACTTCTTAAAGAAGTTGAAACAAATGTAAGTATGAGAGTTGAAGAAACCGAATCAACCGATACCTTCAAGGTTTCGGGCAGAGGCGAGCTTCATCTTTCAATCCTTATCGAAACAATGCGCCGTCAGGGCTATGAATTTCAGGTTTCAAGACCCAAGGTTATCTTCAAGGAAATCGACGGTCAGCTTATGGAGCCTATGGAGCTTCTTATCGTTGAAGTGCCCGAGCAGTATGTTGGCGCAGTTATCGAAAAGCTCGGCTCAAGAAGAGGTGAGCTTGAGAATATGGGCGCTCGCGAAGGCGGCTCAACCCATCTTGAATTCAAAATCCCTTCAAGAGGTCTTATCGGCTACCGTGCCGAATTCCTGACCGATACAAACGGCAACGGCATTATGAATCAGCTTTTCGACGGCTACGCACCCTATAAGGGCGATATAGTAACCCGTGAAAGAGGTTCAATCGTTGTTCACGAAACGGGTGTCAGCACCGCTTACGGTCTTTTCAACACTCAGGACAGAGGCAGACTCTTCATTCCCGCAGGCGTTGATGTTTATGAAGGTATGATTGTTGGCGAATGTGCAAAGAATGAAGATATAGTCTGCAATGTCTGCAAAACAAAGCATCTCACAAACACCCGTGCTTCAGGCTCGGATGATGCTCTCAGGCTTGTGCCTCACAGCGTGCTCAGCCTTGAGCAATGCATGGAATTCATCAAGGATGATGAGCTTCTTGAGGTAACTCCCGTTTCGCTCAGACTCCGCAAGAGAATTCTCTCAAAAGAGCTTCGTATGAAGCAGCAATTCAGGAAGAAATAATATGATAAATCAAAAAACAGCCGTCACTCTCGGCAGTTTTGACGGCCTTCACAAAGGTCATATGAAGGTTATTGCCTGTGCTTTTGAAATGCAGCAAAAGCACGGGCTTTTGCCCTTGGTGCTTCTTTTTGACAGGCACCCGATGCTTTCTGTTGCGGGCAAGGCGCCCGATATGGTTCTTCAACCCGTTTTGCGCGATGAGCTTATTGCCGCAACGGGTGCGGGCAAGCGTATTATCAGCTTCAGAGATGTGAAAGATATGAGCTGCCGCGAATTTTTTGAAAAAATTCTGATTGAAAGGCTTAATGCAGGCGGTATCTGCTGCGGCTGGAATTACCGTTTCGGCAAAAACAATGAGGGCGGCTGCGAAGAGCTTCGTGCGCTCTGTGAGGAATACGGTGTTATTCTTGAAACAACAAACCCCGTTGATTTCGGCGGAGAGCCCGTAAGCTCAACCCGAATAAGAAAAGCGGTTGAATGCGGCGATATTCCTCTTGCAAACGCTTTGCTCGGCAGAGAATTCCGCTATAAGCAGGTTGTTGTTGACGGTCAGCACAGAGGCAGACTCATCGGCGCTCCAACCATCAATCAGCGATTTGACGAGGGCTTTGTGAAACCGAAAAAAGGCGTGTATGCTTCGATAACCGTTGTTGACGGCAAGGAATATCCGTCGGTAACAAATATCGGTCTCAGACCCTCATTTGAAAATGAAGATTTTCGCAGCGAAACCTGCATTCTGGGTTTCAGCGGCAATCTTTACGGAGAAGAAATTGAAGTAAGATTGCTCGATTATCTGCGTGATGAAATAAAATTCGGCTCGATTGACGAACTTTCGGTTCAGATTCATAAGGATGCTGAAAAGTCAAACAAAATTTTTGAAAACCGAGGTGGAAACGGCGATGTATGAAACTTGGGAACAGCTCAAGGCTGACTGTATGCAGTGCAGAAAATGCGCTCTTTGCGAAACAAGAACAAACCTTGTTTTCGGCGTAGGTAATGAGAATGCGGAGGTTATGTTTATCGGTGAGGGACCCGGCGAAAATGAGGATTTACAGGGTGAACCCTTTGTTGGCAGAGGCGGAAAGCTTCTTGATAAATAC